>JAIDLO010000119.1 GCA_029050995.1 Eubacterium sp.
ACGTGGCTCCAAATTTTGAGGTGCAAGCCGAAAAAATTTGGGAGAAAGGTACAGTGTACCTTTCGATAGCAAGAGGAGATTCCCATTGAGGTATCTCTAATCAAAAAAACAATTTGTCAGATTTTATAGCATATTGTGGTTTATCTCTGAAAATAGAATATTATCATACTATATTTTGCATTTTTTTGTAAAAACTGCGATTAAAGGTTACAAACGGCAAGTTTTTATTGCCCATTTTCTAAACATTTTACAAAAAAATGCTTTAATGCTTTACCCTGTAAAATCAATATAACCACAATATCTTGATTAAAAAAAAGCTTTCGACTTTTTATGCACAAGCCGGTTTGTTTACTTTGCACAAAAAAGCAAAATTGTGCTGTTTGACACCTTATGCAAATTTTCCTATAATTTCAATTGCTTGAAGCAATACTAAAGGTAAAGGCAGAATATTCGCTTCTGCTGACAGATAAAATTTATCTGAAAAAACAAACGGCAACCCCATATTGTTACGGCACGGAATATTTTTTATTCCTGCAATTAAAAAAGGAGACTAAGATGATTAACGAATCAAGCGTTGCATTGGTAAGGCGTCTTGCACGCGTTATGCTGGCAACGGTAATTGCGTTTATTCTTATGGTTTGTATCTTTGCTGTATCGGCTTTCGCCGGCGAAGCAGGCCATTATAATGTTGTTATCAATGATAACGGCTATGAATACACAATTGCAACTAAGGAAACGGAACCAATCGAAATCCTGAACGAAGCAAACATTACGCTCGGTTCAAGCGATAAGCTTAACATTGCCTCTTTCAACAGCGGAATTGGCGGAACAATCTATATCAGTAGATTAAACAAAATTTATATCAAGTTTAACAACACGGTTAAAAGCTATGATGTTTATGCAAAAACTGTTGGCGTTGCACTTGATGAAGCAGGCGTTTATAAAGACGGCCTTATGGTTAACTATGATGACGACACACCGATTCAAAACGGAATGGTTATTACAGTTGACTCCCCTAAAATTATAACAATAAATGCGGACGGAAAAACTTATAAAATGGGCGCAGTAAATTCTACTGTTGCAGATTTGATTTCCGAAGCCGGCATTACACTTGAAGACCTTGATTACACCAAGCCTGCGCTTGATACCCGTGTTAAAGACGGCATGGAAATCAATGTTTACAGAGTAGAAATTAAAATTGATACGAAAAAAGAAAGAGTTGCCCATAAAACAAATATTATTGAAGACAATAAGCTGGATAAGGGCAAGGTAAAAATTGAAACAAGAGGCGTTGACGGCGAACGCTCCGTAACTTACAGAACAACTTATATCAACGGCGTTCAAAGCGAAAAAACAGAGGTAGCCTCAACAATTACCAAAGAGCCTGTTACCGAGGTTAAACGCGTTGGTACAAAGACGGTAGTTATATCCGGCAACGGCGTAGACAGATACAACGGCATAACCGTTGGCTCAACAATAAATGGCAGCTACACCTATTACTGTGCATGCTCCATTTGCTGCGGAAAGAACAACGGCATAACAGCTTCAGGCAAGAAGATTTCAAACGGAATGGAAAATCCGTATGTAATTGCCTGCAACTGGCTTCCTCTTGGCTCTATGATCGAGGTTAACGGCGTAACCTATACCGTTGCAGATCACGGCGGAAGCGACCTTTCAAGAACGGGAAGAATTGATATTTTCACACCGGAAGGTCATAATGCTGCAAAGAAAAACGGCAGAGGCTCAGCTTCAGTTAAAATACTTCGATTAGGTTGGTAAAAGCGTAAAAAAGCTCATCAGATGATGAGCTTTTTTTAATGCAAATAGGTTTAAGGATTAATATTGACCTTTTATTTTTAATATGATAATATATTCTATATATATTTATAAATAAATAAGAAAGAATTTCTTATGGAGGACAAATTATGAACAACTCTGAAAAAACAATGGAAAAAATCGTTGCACTTTGCAAAAGCAGAGGCTTTATTTTCCCGGGAAGCGACATTTACGGCGGTCTTGCAAACACATGGGATTACGGCCCGCTTGGCACAAGACTTAAAAATAATGTAAAAGACACCTGGAGAAAGCGTTTCATCCAGGAAAGAAGAAACAGCTACGAGGTAGATGCAGACATTCTTATGCACCCAAGAGTTTGGGAAGCAAGCGGCCATGTTCAGTCTTTCTCTGATCCGCTTTTAGACTGCAAGGAATGTAAAATGCGCCACAGAGCAGACAATCTTATTGATGATTTCGATCCTGAAGCACACGCAGACGGCATGACAAAGGAAGAAATGTTCCAGTATATCAAGGACCACAGCATCCCTTGCCCGAACTGCGGAAAGCACAATTTTACGGATATCAGAGAATTCAACCTGATGTTCCAGACCTTCAGAGGCGTAACGAACGACAGCAAGAGCGTTATCTATCTCCGTCCTGAAAATGCACAGGGCGAATATGTAAACTTCCCGAATGTGCAAAGAACAATGAGAGCAAAGCTTCCGTTCAGTATCGGTCAGATCGGTAAGGCTTTCAGAAACGAGATTACACCGGGTAACTTCACTTTCAGAACAATTGAATTTGAACAAATGGAATTCCAGACCTTCTGCAAAGAGGGAACAGACGGCGAGCTTTACGATTATTTCAAGGAATACGGCAGAAAGTATTTTGAAGATTTAGGCATTGCCGAGGATCATCTTCGTTATCATGACCACGAAAAGCTTGCACACTATGCAAAAGCTGCATGCGATATTGAATTCCTTTTCCCATTCGGCTGGGGCGAAATCAACGGCACACACAACAGAACTGATTTTGACCTTACAAGACATCAGGAATACAGCGGTCAGAAAATGGATTATCTTGATCCGACTACAAATGAAAAATTCATTCCTTATATTATTGAATCAACCTACGGACTTGACAGAACTGTTCTTGCGCTTCTTTGCGAAGCATATGATGAAGAGGTGCTTGACGAAGAAAAGAACGACACAAGAGTTGTGCTTCATTTAAGCCCTGCAGTTGCACCTTACAAAGCAGCTGTGCTTCCGCTTTCCAAAAAGCTTTCAGACAAGGCTTGGGAGGTTTGCGAAAACTTGAGCAAATCATTTATGGTTGATTTTGATGAAACAGGCTCAATCGGCAAGCGTTACCGCCGTGAGGATGAAATCGGAACACCATACTGCATTACCTATGATTTTGATTCCGAAACAGACGGCTGCGTTACCGTTCGTGACAGAGATACAATGGAGCAGGTTAGACTTCCTATTGCAGAGCTTGAAGCATTCCTTGCAGACAAAATTAAGTTTTAATAGCAGAGAGGCTATGTTATGGATTTAAACAGAGGATTAATTAAACAGCAGGCAAAACAGCTTATACAGAATAATACTTTAAAGCTTTTTGCAATTTCAATTGTTATCAGCTTATGCTTATCCGCAGTATCCGGCGGCATATCTATCGTTGTAAATTTCAATAATATTCTTCACGGCACTTACCCGTTTTCCGTATTCAGCGAGGATTACGGCGATTACGGCGCAGGAGATTTTGATTTTGACTTTGATGATGATTTCAACAAATTCGGGCAGGATGAAGATGATTTGGACGATTTTGATGATTTCGGCGAAGATTTCAACAATTTCGGAACAGATGATGATATTGACGACTTTTTCGAGGATTACGGCTTTGACTTTGACAGCTTCAACGAAAACAAACAAATCACACCACAGGCAAATGTAACAAGATTCCTTGCAGTATCCGGAATAAGTTCTTTCTTTTCTATGCTTGCCAGGGTTGCTTTTATACTTCTTGCACCGCTTGAAATATCTCTTGCCGGCTATTATGTTGCCTTTATAAGAGGAAATAAGGTTGATGTAAGCAACGGATTAAACACAATTTTCCGCAATACCTTTAAAAATAAATACGGCAACAAGGTTGCGCTTGCATTTTTAAGAGGTATTTTCATTGGCTTGCTTGCACTTTTATTTATCATTCCGGGAATTGTTTATCATTACAGCACATATTTTGCGTACCAGATTATGGCAGACAATCCTGATATTTCGCCTACACAGGCATTAAAGCTCAGCAAGAAAATGGTTAAAGGCAACAGAACAGAGCTGTTTGTTTTGGACCTCAGCTTTATACCTTGGTATCTGCTTTGTATGTTTGTATTCCCGCTGATCTATGTTATACCTTATGTTTCAACAACGCAGGCGCTGTTTTATGAAAATTTCCGCATTCGTGCGTTCCAGGAAGGCAGAATAACAGAGGATGATTTCCTTTCCGAAGCACAACTCCATGCGAAATATGCAAATATATATGCAAATCCGAATAATGCTGCACCAAACGGCAATGATTTCCAGCAGAATGGCTATCAGCCATACGGACAGCCAAATCAGCAGTATAATCCGCAGAATGCAAATCCGTATTATAATGCACAGCCGAACGGACAGTATTATCAGCCTCCGCAAAACGGTTATGCACCAAATGGTTATTATCCACCAAATCAGAATGTGTATAATACACCACCGCAGCAGCAACCGCCGCAACAACCACAGGCAGAATATTATAACCCTGCCCCGAAAGCTGAAGAGCCGATTGAACAAGCTGAACCCGAAGAACCTAAAGCTCCGGACACAAGAGATCCTTGGGAAATCAACCACGAGGATTAATATAAATCAATAAACCTTTATGCCTCCCTTGTCAAAGGGAGGCTTTTTTTATTGATACCAGCTATGATGACAAAAGGCAAAAAAAGGCTTCCCCTTGAGGGGAAGCTGTTGAGCATAGCGAAACTGATGAGGTGGATTGTATTGTTTGATAACACCTCAGCCACCGCAAGCGGTCCCCCTTCTCCTCAAGGAGAAGGCTGATTGGGAGAGGGGAAGGCTTAAGCCAATTTACCATTAACAATTTTACCGCTGATTTCTTTACCGCCTTTAAGCTTAATGCCCTTTACTGTTCCGTTCCAGCTTTTCGGCATTGCATTATTTTTAATCATTTCTGCAATACCTGCTGCAACGCCGAAGTTTCCGTCTATCTGGAAAGGCGGATGTGCATCCAGCAAATTCGGATAAGAACCGCCGCCGGAATAAAAGATATTAATCTTCGGATGCTTCGGTCTTAACTGATTTATAATAAGCTTGTTTGCATTTTCAGCATTTCTGAGCCTTGCCCAAAGACATACCTTCCAGCCAAGACTCCAGCCTGTACCGCCGAAGCCTCTTGCATAAAGTGATTTTTCGCAAGCCTTTTTAAGTGCATCATCACATTCAAACGGAGACGGATAAACACAATATAAATGACTTACATGACGATGTTCAATTTCTCTTTCGCCGAATTCCTCACACCATTCGGGAATTCTTCCGTCTGAAGCAGGCTTAACCTGCTCTATTTCTGGTGCATCAAAGCCGAATTCACGGCAAATTTTAAAGAAATCAAACAGAATGCCTCTGTCCATATTCGGCATATAGGTTAAGCAGTGTGCGCCGTTTTCGCTGAGATATGTATTTTCAGGAGAAAGGGACGGACAGGTAACAAGCTCACCGTTATGTTCAACAAGGAAATCCTTGTAAAAATCAAGATTTGCCTTGAATAACGGCTTGATTTCTTCCTTGTATGCCTCATCGCCTGTGTATTGATAATGCTCATAAAGCATAATCAAAAGCCACGGTGCACTTGCCTGCCATATAGAATAGGAGGAATCGTTTCCTTTTCCGTTCGGATCGCCCGCAGGATTTGTATTTGCCCAGATGTCTGAATTATGATGCGAGCAGAAGCCACTGCAGTTATAATAATCCTTTGCCGTAACCGTGCCTTTTTCTGCAAGCTGTTTAACAAGCTCTGTAAGAGGCTCAAAGCATTCCGAAAGATTGCAGATATCTGTACACCAATAATTCATTTGCGTGTTGATGTTAATTGTATAGTTAGAGCTCCAAGGCGCACGCATATGTTCGTTCCATATACCTTGCAGATTCATTGCAGCAGTACCCTTTCGGGAAGCAGAAATCGTTAAATATCTGCCATATTGGAAAAGAAGTGCAACAAGTGCATTATCCGTAGCACCCTTATGTACTGCCTTTAATCTCTTGTTTGTCGGCATATGGCTGTTACCCTCGCCAAGATCAAGCTCAACCCTGTCAAAAAGAGCAGAGAAATCAGCAATATGCTCCTCAAGAAGCTGAGCATACGGCTTGATGTTTTCAAAACGAGCCATTGCTCTTTCAAGTGCATTTGCAGTAGGCATTGATTTAAAATCAACAAAAGAGGTAGCAAGGCTGATTAAAATTGTAATTTCTTTCTGATTGGAAACAACGATTTTTCCGTCTTCAAAAACAGCATCGCCAAGAATTTTGGCAGCACCTGCAAACTTCATTGCCTTATCGCCGTAAATAATCGGATTTTCTACGGAATAATACGGCGGCTGGCAAACCTCGGGTGCAGAGCCCTCCATAATCAGTGTATCTTCATTTGTATAAACCTGGTTCTGAAGCAGGCTGTTGAATGAAATGTCACAAGAAAATTCCTTTTCCGCTTCAAGGTGAACAACGATTAAATCCGCAGGATTGCTTGCAAAAACAGTTTCCGTTATGCCTTTGCATTCTGTTTTCGCAATACCCTTTGAAAGATCAAGCGTTCTTTTGTATCCTTTTTTAGAAACGGAAGATTTGAATTCAATGGAAAGATTGCCGAACGGCAGATAGCTTTCGCACCAGTGACCATGAAAATCACTGTTTGCAATCTTTTCAGCTGTTTCGTAATCTCCGCTGAAAATTGCCTTTCGGATATCATCAAGATGTGCGCTGGCACCCTTTGTGTTTAAATCCTTAGGATATCCGCTCCAAAGCGTATCCTCATTCAAAGAAAGCCTTTCCGTTTATAAAATTGCGTAATCCATTCCGCCGATTCTGCCGTTACCAACAGGAATCTCTTCCTCAACGTAGTTCGCCTTTTTTGTTTAGAAT
>JAIDLO010000012.1 GCA_029050995.1 Eubacterium sp.
TTAAATTAATGAGGTAATCGGTTTGGAGAATTTTGTTATCACAGGTGGTAATGAGCTTTTTGGCGATGTTAATATAAGCGGCGCTAAAAATGCAGCAGTTGCTATTATTCCGGCTGCTATTCTTGCCAATGATGTTGTTAGAATAGAAAATATACCAAAAATTTCTGATGTTTCGCTCATCATCAAAATCTTGGATTGCATGGGCGCAGATGTTAAAATGATAAATGCAGATACTATGGAAATTGATTCCAGAAATCTTCAGAATAAAAGTGTTCCGTATGAGCTTGCATCTCATTTCAGAGCAAGCTACTATCTGATTGGCGCAATGCTCGGCAGATTTAAAAACGCAGAGGTTGCTATGCCTGGTGGCTGTGACTTCGGAACACGTCCGATTGATCTTCACATCAAGGGCTTTAAAATGCTTGGCGCAGATGTTGATATCATAAACGGCATGGTTTGTGCAAAGGCTGAGAAGCTTGTTGGCACATCTATCTATATGGATAATGTTTCTGTTGGTGCAACAATCAATGTTATGCTTGCAGCAGTTCTTGCAAGAGGACTTACCATTATTGAAAATGCTGCAAAAGAGCCGCACATTGTTGACCTTGCTAACTTCCTGAATTCTATGGGAGCAGATGTAAGAGGCGCAGGAACGGATGTTATCAAAATCAGAGGCGCAGAAAAGCTTCACGGATGCACATATTCTATCATCCCCGACCAGATTGAAGCAGGAACCTATATGGTTGCAGCAGCAGCCTGCGGCGGCGATGTGCTTATTAAAAATGTTATTCCGAAGCACCTTGAGTCAATCAGTGCAAAGCTTATTGAATCCGGTGCAGAGGTTATTGAATATGATGATGCTGTTCGTGTAACAAGATACAAGAAGCTTCACAAATGTAATGTTAAAACAATGCCGCATCCGGGCTTTCCAACGGATATGCAGCCTCAGATGGCAGTGCTTCTCTCAATTTCCGAGGGAACATCCTTGCTTTCCGAATCTGTTTGGGATAATCGTTTCCAATATGTTGGCCAGCTTACAAGAATGGGCGCAAACATTCAGGTTGACGGCAAGCTTGCTGTTATAGACGGCGTTGATGAATTAACAGGCGTTAAGGTTAAGGCAACCGATTTACGAGCAGGCGCAGCAATGATTATTGCAGGTCTTATCGCAACAGGCGAAACGGTTATTGAGGATATACAGTATATAGACCGAGGATACGAAGATGTTGTTCAGAAATTTTCAAATCTTGGCGCAAATATCCGCCGTGTTGAGATTATTGAAGATGATGCAATGGTTAATGCAGGCTAAACAATAACAACTTATGGGGTGACAATAGTCGCCCCTATTTTTGATTGGATAATAAATATTACGGAGAGTATTATGGCAAAGACATGTCAGCTGTTTTCAGGAAGCAGCGGAAATTCAATATACATAGGAAATAACAGTGCCGGAATTCTTGTTGATATCGGCGTTTCAGCAAAAAGATGTGAATACCAGCTTAGCAGAATCGGCATTTCAACAGACAGCGTTAAAGCAATTTTTGTAACCCACGAACACAGAGATCATGTTGCAGGCGTTCGTGTATTTGCTTCTAAATTCAACATTCCTGTTTTCGCAGCACCCGAAACCTTAGAGGAAATGCGAAAGCTGGAAATTATAAACGGCAAATTCGATGTATATGATATTGAAAACACAACGGATATAAACGGAATAGGTGTTGAAGCCTTTAAAAATTCACACGATTCCGCTTGCTGCCTTGGATATAAAATCACTATGCCGGACGGCAGAAAAATAGCCGTTTGCACAGACACAGGCTATGTTACCGACGAAGCAAAGGCTGCACTTTCGGGCACGGATATGATTTTTCTTGAATCAAACCACGAAATTTCAATGCTTGAAAATGGTGCATATCCCTATCATTTAAAGCGAAGAATTTTATCCGCTAAAGGTCATCTTTCAAACTTTGCCGCAGGCGAATTTGCAAAAGAGCTTTTGCAGAGCGGAACAACAAGATTTGTTCTTTCCCATTTAAGCCGAGAGAATAATATGCCCGAAATTGCAAGGCAAACAACAATTTCTGCACTTGCCGAGCTTGGCGCAAAGGAAAATTCAGACTACAGGCTTTATATTTCAAAGCCTGAAAATGATGAGGGGCTTATCGTATTATGATTACAGTTAGTATTATCTGCGTTGGAAAACTGAAAGAAAGCTATTTAAGAGACGGCTGTGCTGAATATATAAAAAGGCTTTCAGCATTTGCAAAGGTTAATGTTATTGAAATTGCAGAAGAGCGCTGCAGTGATAATCCATCAAATTCAGAAATTAAAAGCGTTATTGAAAAAGAAGGCAGCAGAATTCTGGCAAAAATCCCAAAGGGAAGCTGTGTTATTCCGCTTTGTATTGAGGGAAAGGAATATTCCTCGCCCGATTTTTCAGCAGAAATTGAAAAACTCAGTATGCATTATTCCTCGCTATCCTTTGTGATCGGCGGATCTTTCGGACTTTCCGATGAAGTAAAGGCACTTGGAAAAATGAAGCTTTCTTTCGGGAAAATGACACTTCCCCACCAGCTTGCAAGAATGGTGCTTTTAGAGCAGATTTACCGCGCATTTTCAATAAGCAATAATTCAAAATATCATAAATAAACAAATAATAAACAATATAGCAAGTAATTATTAACTCTATTTACTTTATATACCTCAACAGTTATTATGAAGACAGAAAGAATGTTCAAAAGCAAGAATGCAGATTGACATTTTTCTAAACAAAATTAAAGGGGTATATAATTATGAAAGGTCATTTAAAACGAATCGGTACATTTCTGATTTACACATTAATATTCAATGTAGTATCTTTTTCCATTTATTTTTTTCATGCCTTTTTAGCTCATAAATTTGAAGGTGCTATTTGGTTGGTTTTCGGAATAGCACAGATATGCTTTACAATTTTGATTTTCAATAAAATTCTGTTGCCTAAAATATCAAATGAAAAAGGCATAAAAATAGATTTATTCCTGTATTTTATCATTTTATGTATTTTAAGCATTGTAGCAGCGATATACAGATCAGACTGGTTTGCCCACATCTTTTTTAATACTTATTATACTTTTCCATTATCATCAAGTATATTTGATGATACTTTAGGAGTTTATATTGGTATTTATTTCATAGAAAATGCATTAAAAACATACTTGCTTTACACAAACATTTCAAAAAAATTACTTTCAAAACCAATCTGCATAGCATTGAGCGTAATTATGATACTGGCTTATATTGTATTTTTCTTTTTGTTGGTAATATTTTAAAAAATAAAGGAGAATAGAATCATGATAGCGCATATAAAACGATTAAGTGCATTTTTAATTTACACATTAATATTCAATGTAGTATCCTTTATCTTTTATTTTATACCTGCCTACCTGGCTCATGATTTTTTTGGAGCTAAATGGCTCATTTTCGGAATAACACAGATTGGCTTTACAATTCTGTTTTTCAATAAAGTCCCATTGTTTAAACAATCAAATGAAAAGGGATACAAAACAGATTTAGTATTATATTTTTTAATAATCTGTGTTTTAGGCATTGCGGCAGCAATATATAAATCCAAAACCAACCTTTGGTTTACATATATCTTTTTCAACACCTATTTTACTTTTGATATATTTAATACCCTATGGATGTATATAGGAATCTGCATAACAGAAAATGCATTAAAAACATTTTTTCTTTACAGAAACAGTTCAAAAAAATCACTTTCAAAGCCGATTCTTATTACTTTAAGTATAATCACGATACTGACTTATGCTGCATTTTTCGTTTGGTTAGTATTATTTAAATAGGTTTAATAAACAAAAATAAAGGGAAACAGAATAATGAAAACACATATAAGACGAATCAGTACATTTCTGATTTACACATTGATATTTAATGCAATATCCTTTATTTTTACTTCTTTTCTTGAAACATACGAGCATTATTTTGAAGCAATTATTCTGCCGGTTTTCTGTATAACACAGATCTGCTTTACCATTCTGTTTTTTAATAAAGTTCCATTATATAAAATATCAAATGAAAAAGGTA
>JAIDLO010000120.1 GCA_029050995.1 Eubacterium sp.
TACTGATCCGGCGCCCACCGACATCTACACGCGTAAGAGCGGCGGCAGCGTCAGATGTGTATACGAGCCAGTTGCAAAGGACTGCGGTTTTGACAGCCCTTATGCAATGGCGGATAAAATTTCGGCAATGAAAAAAAGAATGGGTATGAAATCAAGGCTTTCGGAAATCGGCTGTACAACGGAAGAACAGATTTTGGAATTAACCGAAAAAAGTATGAGCATGCTGATGGAAAGAAATCCGATTGCGTTAACCAAAGAAAACATTTATGAAATGTATAAAAATTTAAAATAAGTTTTAAATACTTCAAATGGGCGGGCATTGCTCGTCCTTTTTTGCGTTTGCAAGAATTATTTTGTTGACTTAATATAATACATATTATATAATAATACAAGGCACGGGGGTTTATTCCAATTTCCGAGCCTATTTTACTGCATTTTAGGAGTTATCATTATGGTTAGAGCAATAGTAGGTGCAAACTGGGGCGATGAAGGTAAAGGTAAAATTACCGATATGTTTGCATCAAAGGCAGATATCGTTATTCGTTTTCAGGGCGGTGCGAACGCAGGTCATACAATTATTAACGAACACGGAAGATTTGCGCTTCATTTAATGCCAAGCGGTGTTTGCAGTGAAAATACAACCTGCATTATCGGCAACGGCGTTGCGCTTGATATAAATAAGTTTATCAATGAGCTTGAAGATGTTAAAAAAGCAGGCCTCAATCCAAAGCTTCTTGTTTCAGAACGCTGCCAGATTCTTATGCCGTATCACATTCTTCTTGATGAATATGAGGAGGAAAGACTCGGAAAGGCTGCATTCGGTTCAACAAAAAGCGGTATTGCTCCATTTTTTTCAGATAAATATGCAAAAATCGGTATCCAGGTTAATGAGCTTTTTGATGATGAAACATTAAAGGCTAAGCTTAAAAATATCTGCACACTCAAGAATTTAACCTTAAAATATGTTTATAATAAGCCTCTTCTTGATGAGGACGAGCTGTTCGCAACCTGTATGGAATATAAAGAAAAGATTGCGCCGTTCGTTTGCGATACACATACTTATATTCAGAATGCAATTAAAGAGGGCAAGGAAATTCTTCTTGAAGGTCAGCTCGGAACGCTGAAAGATCCTGATTTCGGCATTTATCCTATGGTTACCTCTTCTTCAACGCTTGCAGGCTACGGCTGTGTTGGTGCAGGTATCCCTGCAAATCAGATCAAGGATATCGTTGTTGTAACAAAGGCATATTCAAGTGCTGTTGGTGCAGGCGAATTTGTTTCCGAAATTCTTGATGAGGATGAGGCACAGGAGCTTCGTATTCACGGCGGCGACAAGGGAGAATTCGGTGCAACAACAGGCAGACCTCGTCGTGTTGGTTGGTTTGACTGCGTTGCAACACGCTATGGTGTTGAGTGTCAGGGCGCTACACAGGTTGTTATGACTGCGCTTGATTGTCTTTCCTATCTTGAAGAAATCAAGGTTTGCGTTGGCTATGAGCTGGACGGCGAAGTGATTGATTATTTCCCAACAACGCCTGCTTTAAAGAAATGTAAGCCTGTTCTTAAAACCTTAAAGGGCTGGCATTGCGATATTAAGGGTATCAGAAATTATGATGAACTTCCGCAGGAAACAAGAGACTATGTTGAATTCATTGAAAAGCAAATCGGCTTCCCGATTACAATGGTTTCAAATGGTCCGGAAAGAGAAGCAATTATTTATAGAAATAAATAAGATGAAAGAGGGCATTTTAAATGCCCTCTTGTTTTTTTCGGTTCGTCGGGGACGCCGAACCCTACAATAATTTTTAATTTAATATATCCTTGAATTCCTACTGATATTGTAGTATTATAGGAATACAGAGGTGAAAACATTGAAGATTTCAACAAAAGGCAGATATGCGCTCAGGCTTATGCTTGATTTGGCTTTAAATAATACTGGCGAAAACATTTCTATAAAAGCAATTGCCGCAAGGCAAGAAATCAGTATCAAGTATCTTGAACAGATTATTTCTATGCTCAATCGTGCAGGCTTTGTTAAAAGCGAACGAGGAGCCGGCGGCGGTTACCGCCTTGCAAAAACGCCCGAGGAATATACGGTTGGTATGATTCTTCGTTTAACAGAGGGCAGTCTTGCACCTGTTGCCTGCATTGAAGAATCAGAACGCTGCACGCGTTATAATGAATGTGCAACCATTACTGTTTGGGAAAAATTAAATGATGCTATTAACAGTGTTGTGGATAACATTACCCTTGCAGATTTGGTTGAAGAGCAGAAGAATAAACATACCGATTTTGTCATATAAATCATAAAACCTATTCGCCTCCCTTGTTAAAGGGAGGTGGCAACTGTAAGGTTGACGGAGGGATTGGGCGGTTCGTCGAGGACGCCGAACCCTACGATATAAAACACAAAATATACAAATTTTAAAATTTTTCCAAAAAAGCACTTGACATTTACTTTGTTAAGTGCTATTCTTTTATCAAGCTAATTCCTACCAAGTTTATAGGAATAGTGGTAATTCCACGAAAGGAGAATAAATAGTGGAAACATTTACGAAACAAATCAGATTAACAAATACCTTTTCTAAGCGAATGCAGCGATGTTGATACTTGCTTTTACTTGATAATTTTAAAACAAAACGAATTTTAAACATATATTTATTTTTAAAGGAGATTTTTACTATGTCAGATTATAAATATCATTTTGAAACACTCCAGCTTCATGTTGGACAGGAAAATCCGGACCCGGCAACAGACGCAAGAGCTGTTCCGATTTATCAGACTACATCCTATGTATTTAAAAACAGCGAACACGCACAGGCAAGATTTAATCTTACAGATGCAGGAAATATTTACGGCAGATTAACAAATTCAACCCAGGGTGTGTTTGAGGACAGAATTGCTGCTCTTGAGGGTGGCGTTGCCGCTCTTGCAACTGCATCGGGCGCTGCGGCTCTTGCTTATACTTTTCAGGCGCTTGCAAAAGCAGGCGATCATATCGTAAGTGCAAAAACCATTTACGGCGGTACATATAACTACCTTGCGCATACCTTTAAGGAGCACGGCGTTACAACAACATTTGTTGATCCTGATGATCTTTCAAATTTTGAAAATGCCATTCAGGAAAACACAAAGGCAATTTTCTTTGAAACGCTTGGTAATCCGAATTCAAACCTTGTTGATATTGAGGCTCTTGCAGAGATTGCACATAAGCACAATATTCCGCTTGTTGCAGATGCAACCTTTACAACGCCTTATCTTCTTCGACCGATTGATTACGGCGTAGATATTGTTGTACATAGTGCAACAAAGTTTATCGGCGGTCACGGTACAACACTTGGCGGCGTTATTGTAGACAGCGGTAAGTTTGATTGGGCAGCAAGCGGCAAGTTTCCGCAGTTCAGCGAACCAAACGCAAGCTATCACGGAATCAGCTTTGTTGCAGCAGTTGGCGCAGCAGCATTCGTAACTTACATCCGTGCAATTCTTTTAAGAGATACAGGCGCGGCAATCTCTCCGTTCAATGCATTTCTTCTTCTGCAGGGTGTTGAAACACTTTCTCTTCGTGTAGAGCGCCATGTTGAAAACACAAAGAAGGTGCTTGAATATCTTTCAAATCATCCGCTTGTTGAAAAAATCAATCATCCGTCCCTTGATGACAGATATAAGGATTTATACAATAAATATTTCCCGAACGGTGCAGGCTCAATCTTTACCTTTGATATTAAAGGCACCGAGGCAGACGCGAAGAAATTTATCGATAATCTTCAGATTTTCTCTCTTCTTGCAAATGTTGCAGATGTTAAATCCCTTGTTATTCATCCGAAAACAACAACCCATTCTCAGCTTTCCGAAGCAGAATTTGAAGAGCAGAATATTCACGACAATACAATTCGTCTTTCAATTGGTACAGAGCATATAGACGATATTATCCACGATCTTGATCAGGCATTTGCCGCTATTAAATAAGGAAAGGAAATCATCATGGCAATTTATAATAATGTAACAGAATTAATCGGAAAAACACCGATCTTAAAGCTGAACAACTACTCTGCAAAGGAAAATATCGAAGCAAATATTTTTGCAAAGCTTGAATATTTCAATCCTGCAGGTTCTGTTAAAGACAGAATTGCGGCAGCAATGATTGCAGCAGCAGAGAAAGATGGCACAATTCAGCCGGGCGCAACCATTATTGAGCCAACCTCGGGCAATACGGGTATAGGCTTGGCAAGTGTCGGTACAGCAAAAGGCTATAAGGTTATCCTTACAATGCCTGAAACAATGAGCGTTGAGCGCAGAAATCTTGTTAAGGCTTACGGCGCAGAGGTTGTTTTAACAGAGGGCGCACTTGGTATGAAAGGCGCAATCCAGAAAGCAGAGGATTTAAAGAACGAAATAGAGGGTGCTGTTATTTTAGGACAGTTTGAAAACCCTGCAAACCCACAGGCGCATTATGATACAACAGGTCCCGAAATCTGGAATGATTTGGACGGCAAGGTAGATGCTTTTGTTGCAGGTGTCGGCACAGGTGGAACTGTTTCGGGTATTGGTAAGTATCTTAAAGAGCAGAATCCAAATGTAAAAGTATTCGCCGTTGAGCCTTCCGCTTCTCCTGTTCTTTCAGAGGGCAAGGGCGGCGCTCATAAAATTCAGGGTATCGGTGCAGGCTTTGTTCCTGAAACGCTGAATACTGAAATTTATGATGAAGTCATCACTGTTCCGAATGAGGCAGCTTTTGAAACAGGCAATAAAATTGCAAAAACAGAGGGTATCCTTGTTGGTATTTCAAGCGGTGCAGCACTCTGGGCAGCACAGCAGCTTGCAGCAAGGGATGAATTCAAAGGTAAGAATATCGTTGTTCTTCTTCCCGATACAGGCGACAGATATCTTTCAACTGCCCTTTTCTCATAAGTAAACTAAAAAAGTGTCATTTAATTCTCCCTAATTAAGTGAGTTATACGGCAGAGCGGCATATCGTTTTGAATGTCGCTCTGTTCGTGCGGTGTATAAAGTATAGAAACTTATTGCATTATAGATTATTTTGTGTTATCCTAAATTCCGAAGAATCTATATTGCTGTAAGATGTAATTTTCATAACAGAAAGGATATAAAATGTTTGTTTACGCAGACAATGCAGCAACTACAAAGATAAGCAAAAAAGCGCTTGAAGCAATGGTAAGCGCATCAGAAAAATATTACGGCAATCCGTCCAGCCTGCATCGTGTTGGTCAGGAAGCCGCAGAGCAATTGTTTCATGCAAGAGAAAGAATTGCTGAAAATATAAACGCAAAATCGCCAAGAGAAATTTATTTTACCTCCGGCGGAAGCGAAGCCGACAATCAGGCAATACTTTCGATTGCCGAAAACGGAAAGAAAAAAGGCAAAAATCATATTATTTCTTCGGCTTTTGAGCATCATGCTGTTCTGCACACCTTGAAAAAGCTTGAAAAGCAGGGCTTTGAAATTACACTGCTTGATGTGCATAAAAACGGAATTGTTGATCCTGCCGAGCTTGAAGCAGCCATTAAAGAGGAAACCTGCCTCGTAACGATTATGTTTGCCAATAATGAAATCGGTACAATTCAGCCGATTCGGGAAATCGGAAGAATCTGCAGGGAAAAGGGTATCGTTTTCCATACGGATGCCGTTCAGGCAGCAGGCCATATTCCGATTGATGTGCAGGCTATGAATATTGATTTGCTTTCTCTTTCTGCACATAAGTTTCACGGACCAAAGGGCGTTGGTGCGCTGTATTGCAGAAACGGAATCCTGCTTCATAATCTGATTGAGGGCGGTGCACAGGAGCGTTCCAAACGAGCAGGCACTGAAAATCTACCTGCAATTCTCGGTATGGCAGAAGCCTTTGATGAAGCATGCAATACTATGCAGAAGGCTTCTGAATATGTTACAAATCTTAGAAACAGATTGATAGATGGGCTTTCAGTAATTCCCCATTCCGTTGTAAACGGGGATGTTGAAAACAGACTGCCCGGCAATGTAAATATGTGTTTTGAGGGCATAGAGGGCGAGAGCCTTTTGCTTCTTCTTGATATGAAAGGCATTCAGGCTTCCAGCGGTTCAGCTTGCACCTCGGGCTCGCTTGATCCAAGCCATGTATTGCTTTCAATCGGGCTGCCGCATGAGGTTGCGCACGGCTCGCTTCGTTTAACCTTCTCAGAAGAAAACACAATGGAAGAAATTGAATATATCATTAAAGAAGTACCTCAGATTGTAGAGTATTTAAGAAATATGTCTCCGGTTTGGGAATCCCTTGAAAAAGGAGAGATAAATCATGTTATATAGTGAAAAAGTTATGGATCATTTCCAGAATCCAAGAAATGTTGGTAAAATGGAAGATGCAGACGGTGTCGGCGAAGTAGGAAACGCAGTTTGCGGCGATATAATGAAAATATATATTAAGGTTGATAATGGTATTATAACGGATGTTAAGTTCAATACCTTTGGATGCGGTTCTGCTATTGCAACCTCGTCTATGGCAACCGAAATGATAAAGGGTAAAAAGATTGAAGAAGCGCTTGAGCTTACCAATAAGGCAGTTGTTGAAGCGCTTGACGGTCTGCCGGCTCATAAGCTTCACTGCTCTGTTCTTGCTGAAGAAGCAGTAAAAGCAGCAGTTAAGGATTACTATGATAAGAACAATATTGATTATGATGAAACATTGTTTCCGGCAGATTGCGCACATTGCGAAGGCTGCGGTAAATAATTTAAAGTTTGATGTTGAACAGAGGAGGAAAAGGGTTTGACAGTATTTGAAACTCAGCAAAAGATATTAGAGTTAAAGGCTAAAAACGATATCTGTATTCTTGCGCATTCCTATGTTGCAAGGGAAATCACGGAGGTTGCCGATTTTACGGGCGACTCCTATGCACTTGCCGTAAAGGCACAGGGCGTTCCGAATAAAACAATCATTATGTGCGGTGTCCGCTTTATGGCAGAAACTGTTAAACTGCTTTCTCCCGAAAAAACAGTTTATCTTTTAAACAGTGATGCGCTTTGCCCAATGGCAGAGCAGATGGATACAGAGCTTGTTAAGCAGCTTCAGTCCGCCAACGAAGGCTATGCAACAGTTGCTTATATCAACACAACAACAGCGCTGAAAACACTCTGCGATGTTTGCGTAACCTCTTCATCCGCTGTTAAGATTATAAAAGCAATGCCTGAAAAGGATATTCTGTTTATTCCCGATATCAATCTCGGTACATTCATTAAAGAGCAGTGCCCGGATAAAAACATAAAACTCTTTCACGGCGGATGCCCAACACATTGCCTTGCTTCTGACAAGCATGTTCAGCTTGCAAAGGCAGAGCATCCGGAGGCAGAGCTCCTTGTTCATCCTGAATGCAGACCTGAGGTCTGGAAGCAGGCTGATTATATCGGCTCAACAAGCGGCATTATTAATTATGCAAAAGAAAGCAATAAGAAAGAATTTATTATCGGCACGGAAAACAGCATTTGTGAATATCTTCAATATGAATGCCCCGATAAGCGTTTTTATCCGCTTTCAAAGGATTTGGTTTGCCACAATATGAAGGTTTTAACACTGCCTGAGCTTCTTCTTGCCTGCCAGGGAGAATACGGCGAAGAAATTGAAATTGATGATGAAACAAGAACAAAAGCAATCAGAAGTATTGATAATATGCTTAAATACGGAGGTTGATTAAATGAGCAACCAAAAAGCACTTATAGCTATGAGCGGCGGCGTTGACAGCAGCGTTGCCGCATTTTTGATGAAAGAGCGTGGATATGAATGTATCGGCGCAACAATGAAGCTGCATGATAACACGAAAGAGGATATGGAAAATGAGAAAACCTGCTGTTCTTTAAGTGATGTTGAGGATGCAAAAGCGGTTTCGTATAAGCTTCATATGCCGTATTATGTTTTTAACTATAAAGATCAGTTTGAAAAAGCGGTTATCAGCAAATTCATTTCTTCCTATGAAAGCGGTGCAACGCCGAATCCCTGCATAGACTGCAACAGATTTTTGAAATTTAATCTGCTTTTGAATCGTGCAAAAGAGCTGTATTGCGATTATGTTATAACAGGGCATTATGCAAGAGTTGAATTCAACGGCGAACGCTATATTCTGAAAAAAGGAATGGATGAAACAAAGGATCAAAGCTATGTGCTTTATTTCCTTTCTCAAAGCCAGCTTTCCAGAATTCAGTTTCCGCTTGGCGAATACCGCAAAAGCGAAATCAGAAAAATTGCCGAAGAAAACGGTTTTGTAAATGCAGCAAAAAAGGACAGCCAGGATATTTGCTTTGTGCCGGACGGCGATTATGCAAAATTTATTGAAAACTATACAGGAAAGCGATATGAAGCAGGCGATTTTGTCAGCACAAACGGCGAGGTGCTTGGTAAGCATAAGGGCATTATCCGCTATACAATAGGTCAGCGCAAGGGGCTTGGCATTTCAAGTGATAAACCGCTTTATGTCTGCAGTAAAAATGTAGAGGAAAACACAGTTACGCTCGGCAGCTCCGAAAGCTTGTTTACCTCTGAAATTATCGCAGATGATATTAATTTGATTTCAGTTGCATCAATAGAAAGCCCGATTCATGTTAAGGCGAAAACAAGATATAATATGAAAGAACAGCCCTGTACGGTTACTCAGCTTGATGAAAACCATTTAAAAATCGTTTTTGATGAACCGCAAAGAGCCATAACAAAAGGGCAGGCGGTTGTTCTTTATGACGGCGATATTATTGTCGGCGGCGGAACAATAAAATAAAGAATATAAATGCAAAAAAGCTTCCCCCAGGGGAAGCTTTTTTTATTTTATGGAATAATATATTTTTCCGTTTTTAAGATTCTTACCTTTGTAATAGGCAAGTTCGGCAACATTAACAACTTGGTATCCGTTTTTAACCAGCTTCGGAATAACATGCTCAACTGCTTCAGCCGTTGACGGATAAATGTCGTGCATCAGAATGATGCCGCCGTCCTTTACTTCATTCAGGATTTTGTGGTAAATCTTGTCTGCATTTCGGGATTTCCAATCCTCTGTATCAATGTTCCAAAGAATAATCGGTGCGGCACAGTTTTTCTTTATAATCTTGCTCATATAGCCGCCTGTCGGTCGGAATGCCGTTGGACCGTAACCGCAGATTTTATTTAATTGGTCTGCACATTTTGTAATATCCTGTATTGTAACTTCCGAGCCGTAATGGGAATGATCATAGGTATGATTTCCAAGCTGGAATCCGTTTTTAACCATTCTTTTAATGCAGTTTGCATTGTCCTTGCTCTTTGTTCTGTCTGCAACAATAAAGAAAGTAGCAGAGCATTTATTCTTTTCCAAAACCTTCAGAATTTTGTTTGTTGTCGGCTTATTCGGTCCGTCATCAAAGGTAAATGCAACCATAGGCTTTGATGCGTCCAGATCTGTTCTGATATAATACGGCTTTTCAACAACGGAAATTTTGCAGGTTGCTGTTTTTCCGTTGTAGGTTGTTGCCTTGATTGTTGCCGAACCAACAGCAACAGGCTTAAGCTCGCCTTTGGAATTAATCTTTATAATCTTTTCATTGCTACTTTCTACGGTTGTTTCCTTGGAAGCACAGTCAGCCGAAATATTGATGTAAATTTTTCCTGTTGCGCCAAGATAAAGTGTTTTGGAATTTGCGGAAAGGGAAATCTTATCGGGTGCATTTCCGACTCTGATTTCGCAGGAAACCGTTTTATCATTGTAGGTTGAAATGGTAACCTTCGCTTTACCGGGTTTAACGGCTTTGATTTTTCCGTTTTTGTCTATGGTAATTGCTTCGTCGCCCGAAAGGCTGTATTTAAATCCTGTATCAAGGTCTGAATTCGGAATATATGGGGAAAGTGTATATTTTTCTCCAACACCGAGGGAAAAGGATTTTTCTTTTATATCAATGCTTTTCGGTGCGTCAAACACATGAACGGAAATTCTTTTTCTGCCTGCGGCAATTTCGGTTGTTCCTTTTGCATTGGCAGTTATAATGCCGTTTTTATCAATTTCTGCAATGGATTTATCGTAGCTGTAATATCTTACTCTGTATCCGTCATTCGGATATTCATAGGTTTCTCCTACACCTAAATTCAATGTCGTATCAGCTTCGGCAGGATTGTACATAAAATAGTTTATAACCAACGCTGTAAAAGCGATAAAAATCAGCAAAAGAACAAAAACCAGGGACATCCATCTGTATGCTGATTTAGATTTCATCAATTCTGCCTCCTTACGATTTCATATTCTCCGTTGTCCGGTCGGAAATACCTGCAGCTCTTGTTTTTTTCCTGAAGTAATCGAACATATTCGTCCTCATCAAGCTGCAAATTGCAAAAGTATTCTTCGGAGTCTTCATCATATGTGTTGTACCAGCATTTTTCACACAAAATTTCCAAAATATCATCCCCGAACAACAAATTTCTACATTTTACGATTAAATTATACTCTTAAAAAATAGGCTTGTAAATATACAAATGGTAATAAAAATTGTAAAATTTTTGAAAAGAAAAAGAACTGATTTTGTGCAACATTTTTGCATACATCAGTTCTTTTAAAAATCCTAAAAAATCGTATATATTTTAGCAAATGTAGGGAGCGATTTAGACATCGTACTCTACAAATATTATATTAATGATGGAAAAGGCGAATGCCTGTCATTGTCATTGCAATACCGAAATTATCGCAGCATTCAATAACATTCTGATCTCTTACAGAGCCGCCCGGCTGTGCAATATATTTAACGCCGGATTTAACTGCTCTTTCAATATTATCTTCAAATGGGAAGAATGCATCTGAGCCAAGAGCAACAAGATCCATCTTTTTGTGCCATTCTGCTTTTTCCTCTTTTGTGAAAGGCTCTGGCTTTTCAGTGAAAAATCTCTTCCAAGCATCATTTTCAAATAATTCCTCATAATCATCGCTGATATAAAGGTCGATTGCATTGTCTGCATCACATTTGCGGATGCCGTCAATAAACGGAAGATTAAGCACCTTTTCGTTCTGGCGAAGCCACCAGTTGTCTGCCTTATTACCTGCAAGGCGGGTGCAGTGAATTCTGGATTGCTGGCCTGCGCCAACGCCGATTGTCTGGCCGCCCATAGCATAGCAAACAGAATTGGACTGTGTATATTTAAGTGTAATCATAGAAATAAGCAAATCAATTTTTGCAATTTCAGGAATTTCCTTAACTGCTGTCGGCATATTGTCAAATAAGCGCATTGTCATTTCAGCGTCGTTTCTCTTCTGCTCAAACTTAATGCCGAAAACCTGCTTTGTTTCTGTTTCCTCAGGAACGAAATCAGGATCAATTTTAATAACAAGATAACCGCCTCGGCGCTTGCTTTTCAGAATTTCAAGAGCCTCATCTGTATAGGACGGAGCAATGATACCGTCAGATACCTCTTTAACAAGGAACTGTGCAACGGAAGCGTCACATTCATCTGAAAGTGCAGCAAAATCTCCAAAGGAAGAAACTCTGTCGCAGCCTCTTGCTCTTACATAAGCCTGTGCGATTGGGGAAAGCTCTAATCCCTCAGGAACGAAGCAAGCCTTTCTCTCGTTTTCGGAAAGTGGTTTCGCAACTGCTGCGCCTGCCGGGGAAACATGCTTGAAGGAAGCAGCGCTTGGAAGCCCTGTTGCCTTTTTAAGCTCTTTAACAAGCTGCCAGGAATTGAATGCATCAAGAAGATTTATGTATCCTGCACTGCCGTTTAAAATTTCAAATGGAAGCTCTTTGCCGTCCATATGAATTCTGGCAGGATTCTGATTTGGGTTACAGCCGTATTTTAATGTATATTCTG
>JAIDLO010000121.1 GCA_029050995.1 Eubacterium sp.
ATATTTAGAAAACATCAATTTGAAAGGGGCAGATACATATGAATATTTTTGAAGCGATTGCGGCATTGGTTCAGTATGCTGAAAATGAAAAATTAATTGAAAAAGAGGATAAGACCTTTGCTGTAAACCGTTTGTTAGAAGCTTTGCAGTTAGACAGCTTTGAGGAAACAGAAATCAAATCTAATTATGAATTAAAGGATATTTTAGGTGCAATTCTTGATTACGCCTGCGAAAACGGCTTGTGCGAGAATTCCGTTGTTTATCGTGATTTATTTGATACGAAAATTATGGGGCTTCTTACGCCTCGCCCGTCAGAGGTTATCCGCGAATTTAAATCAAAATATGCAGAAAGCCCTGAGGCTGCAACAAATTATTATTACTATCTCAGCCGTAAGAGCGATTACATAAGAGAATACAGAATTAAAAATGATATGAAATGGATTACTCCAACGGAGTACGGCGATATTGATATTACAATCAATCTTTCAAAGCCGGAGAAAGATCCGAAGGCAATTGCTGCGGCATTGAATATGAAGCAGAGTGCGTATCCGAAATGCCAGCTTTGCAAGGAAAACGAGGGCTATGCAGGCAGAGTAAATCATCCTGCAAGGCAGAATCACCGCATCATTCCGCTTAAAATCAACAATTCCGATTGGTTTTTGCAGTATTCTCCGTATGTTTATTACAATGAGCATTGTATTGTTTTCAACGGAAACCATACCCCGATGAAGATAGACAAAAGCGTTTTCGGAAAGCTGTTTGATTTCGTTAAGCTTTTCCCGCATTATTTTGTCGGCTCAAACGCAGATTTGCCGATTGTCGGCGGTTCTATCTTAACGCACGAGCATTTCCAGGGCGGTCATTATACCTTTGCTATGGCAAAAGCCCCTATTGAAACCGAGTTCAAATTTGACGGTTATGAGGATGTTGAGGCAGGTATCGTGAAATGGCCGATGTCTGTTATTCGACTTCGTTCAGAAAATACAGAAAGAATTTCCGAGCTTGCAGACAAGATTTTAACAAAATGGAGAGCGTATACAGACGAGGACGCTTTTATCTTTGCTGAAACAGACGGAACACCGCATAATACAATTACGCCAATTGCCCGTTACAAGGATAACGCGTATGAGCTTGACCTTGTGCTCCGCAATAATATTACAACAGAGGAATGTCCGCTCGGCTTCTATCATCCGCATCCCGAATATCATCACATCAAGAAAGAAAATATTGGTCTTATTGAGGTTATGGGCCTTGCCGTTCTTCCTGCCCGTCTTAAAGAGGAAATGGAAATTCTCAAAAATGCGCTTGTAAACGGACTTGATATTTCAGCTGATGAACGCATTGAAAAGCATAAGGAATGGGCAGATATGCTCAAAGCAAAATATGAAATTACGGATGATAATTGTATGGATATTCTTAAAAAGGAAATCGGCATTATCTTTACGGCAATTTTAGAGCAGTGCGGCGTGTTTGAAAGAACAGAAGAGGGCAAAGCACAGTTTATTAAATTTATGAAAGCCGTTCAATAAATCAGTAAATAAAAAAAGCAGACATTTATTGTCTGCTTTTTTACTATTTCTTGTACAGTTCATCCTCCAGCCATTTTGACGGATTGTTTTCAATATATTGCTGTTTTATAAAATAATCTTCTTCATTACGAATGATATGGTCGTAATAAAGCTTTTGCCAGATGGATTTGCCAAGCTGCTTTGTTACATATCCTTTGAATTGCTGAATAATACGGGATATCGTAGGGGCGAGCATTGCTCGTCCGTCTGTATTTTCAATTCGAATAATCAAATGAATATGATTCGGCATAATAACATAATGATCAACAAAAATGTTTTTATAATGCTCTTCTATCCCATTTATACCCTTTTCCACAGTAATACCAATATCCGTTAATTGTATTTCGCTCGGACGAGCAATGCTCGCCCCTACGATAACATTGGATAATATACACCTGTGTTCTTTTGTACATATTGTTATGAAATATAAGCCGTTTTGACTATAATCATAATTCTTTAATCTGTTTGGCTTTCTCTTCTGTAAATCCATAATTCGTTTATAATTGATTTTATACCATTACCTTAAAAACAATTTTGCGGACATTTACATCCTTTTCTGCACTGAGTCCGGGAAGATGTGCATCTTCGGGATAGAGCAAAAGAAATGTGCCTTTCGTAAGCGTGAAATCAAAAAGGGGTGTGCCTTCATAAAAAGCAATATCCTGCCCTTTGGAATACTTTTCCGCAACAAGCTCAACGGAACCCAGCCTTGCCCAGCGTATTCTTTCAATTCCGCTTACGATATACTGAACATCAATATATTTCTTATGCGCCTCAAACATCATTTCCGGTGTCTGAGGCTTTGTTCTGTACGAACTGATTGTTGCAAAAACCCGGTCGCCGTCTATTTTGTAAGTGCCGTCCGCTTTGCCGTTTTCGTTAAAATCCTTCATAAAATCGGCAACCTTTTCAAGGAGCGGCAAATCCTCAAAATAATCGGAAATATTTTCCATTTTATCAAAAATCATTTTTATTCAACTGCCTTTAAGGATTCTGCCATTGGTATTCTGTCTATTCTGCCCTTCATAAATTGATTTACGAGCGTTGCAAAGAATACTGTACAGATCATTGCAACAACGAAGCTTAATGGTTTAATAGAAAGATCAAATGTGATTCTGTCTATCACAATCATTTTCATAACCGTTGAATGAAACAGTATGCCGAGCGGAATACCGATAATGCTTGAAATAATGGAAAGCACAAGGTTTTCGCGAAGCACATAGCTGTTTTGCTCCTTTGGATAGAAGCCAAGCACCTGAACGGTTGCAATTTCTCGTCTGCGTTCTGCAATATTGATATTTGTTAAATTAAAGATAACAACAAATTCAAGAACACCGGCAAAGGCTACAATCAGCCAGATAATATAGTTCAGACTGTTCAATGCAATGTCTACCGAATTTCTTGTTTCGCTTAACTGCTTAACGGCTGTAACACCGGAGAAATCCATAAGCTTTTCAGCCAGCTTTTCGCTGTCTGCGTTTGTGTGGAACAAAACAGTGTTTTCCTCTCGGTTTGCAAAGCCGAAATCAGCAGTTGTAACAACAACATTCTCAACGTAGTTATCGAAAATTCCGCAAATGGTTGCATCAATATATGCATTTTCGCTGTTTACAATTCGGATTGTGTCATAAACAGAAACGCCAAGCTTGTTTGCGATTCCTCGGCTGATGATAACAGGCTGCATTTCCCAGCTGTTCATTTGCAGAGATATTTCCTTTTTCCCGTCTTTAAAGCTCCAATAATCGGAAAGCTTGTTCATCATATCCGCATTGGAAGTATCAAAGCTGTAGTAATTTATAGCTCTCATAGTTGTGTTGCTGTCATTTCGAACCTCAACACGAAGCTCCTGGCAGGTAATGTAATCCTCAATCTCAGAAGCAGATGTAATATTTTTAAGCGCTTCCTCGTTGCTGTAGGTTGCTTCCATTTGATATTTCTGTACTGTATCATATTGAAGAGAAGCAATGCCAACCATAGAATCCCTTACGCCGAAAGCAGTAAGCACTAAGCCTGCACAGCAGCTTACGCCAATCAGCATCATAAACAGCCTTTTTTTGTAGCGGAACATATTTCTGAGTGTGGCTTTTTTCAGGAAAGAAAGTCTGTTCCAGAACAGCTTGAATTTTTCAAGGAAAATTCTTTTTCCGCTTGCAGCAGGCAATGGTCTGATTAAAACAGCAGGGTTGCTGTATAATTCTCTGAAGCAGGAGAAAAGCGAGCTTCCGAGAATTCCGATAATGGCAACACCAAGCGTGCCGAGTGCCAGCTTTATGCTGAAAACATATTTTATCGGTGCAAAATCATAAAGTGACCCATATGCAAACCAGAAGACTTTGGGGATACCGACAGTTCCGCCGAAGAAGCCGATTGCCCAGCCGATTACAGTTGCAATGCCCGAATAAAGCAGATATTTTCCCGTTATTGTGCCGTTGCCGCAGCCGGTTGCTTTCAGCACACCAACCTGTGTTCGTTCCTCGTCAATCATTCTTGTCATTGTTGTAATGCAAACAAGCATTGCAATAATAATGAAGAAAATCGGAAGAATGTTTGCAATTCCGCTTGCAATGGAAGTGTCGCTCTCAAAGCTTAAATAACCTAAGTTTTCTTCTCTTGTTAAAATATAGGTTTTTGTATCGCTGAATTCCTCTTGATTCATAAGCTCTTGCTGAAGAGAATCAGCGTCAAAATCAACTCCGTATAAGGAATAGAGCAAAGCCAAGCTGTCTAAATCTTCCTTGCTTATGCCCATTAAATCATAAGCTCGGTTTTCCAATGCTGTCTGGAAGGTTTCCGAAATCTGATTTCTGCTGTTGTTTATAATAGATTTGTATTCACTGCTGTAGGCAGGTGCGGTGTTTTTTAATGTCAAATAAAGCTCTGTAAAATATTCGCCTGTAAAGTTTTCCGGCTGAATGTAAACAAAGCCCGTCAGCGAGCCGCTGCCGATATTTGCCGTTCCTCGGTTATTGCCAAGATAAAGAGGGGAGCTGACTGTGCCTGTAATTTTATAGCTCTTTGTTTCAACAGCCTTAAAAATATCCTCGGTGTTTTCATCTGAAAGTGTAATGGTTTTTCCGATAACGCTTTCATCAAAAACTCTTGCATCAACAACGCATTCGTTTTTTTCAGACGGCAATTTACCTGCAACCAGATTCGGCATATTAATACGATTCGGCATAGCAATAAGCTTGTACGCCGCTGTTTTTTCATTAAATTGAAGTAAAGCATCTGCGCTTTTTCCGCCCTCTGCTCGGTTTACGATACTATCGCTCTGAAAGGTTTCAACATCCTTATCCGTAAATCCAATCGTTGAAAGCAGCTTGAAATCAAAAAGATTCTGACTGCTGAGATATTCATCGCAGGTTTGCGCCATTGCGGTTTTTGTTATTTTAAGTCCTGAAAAGAATCCAACGCTGAGCGCAACAATAAGAAGAATAGCAAGAAATCTGCCGAAAGAGGATTTGATGCTTCGATTTGTTAGTTTGAAAACTGAAAAATTCATCGGCATCACCACTCTATTTCTTCAATAGGAATATATTTGCTGTTTTTCTTATTGGATACAATTTTACCGCTCTTTATGCGGATAATTCTGTCTGCCATTGGGGCAATAGCCTGGTTGTGGGTAATGATAACAACGGTTGTTCCCTGCTTTCTGCTTAAATCATAAAGCATTTTAAGCACGGCTTTTCCCGTTACATAATCAAGTGCACCCGTAGGCTCATCGCATAAAAGCATTTTCGGATTTTTGGCAAGTGCTCTAGCAATCGCAACTCTCTGCTGCTCACCACCGGAAAGTTCGGCAGGGAACTTGTCTGCATGTGCGGAAAGCTCAACCATTTCAAGTGCTTTCTTTGCAGGAACAGGATCCTTGCAAAGCTGTGCTGCAATTTCAACATTTTCAAGTGCCGTAAGGTTTGGAATTAAATTATAGAACTGAAAAACAAAGCCAACATTGAAGCGGCGGTATTCGATAAGCTCTTTTTTCTTGAGCGAGGAAACATCTATTCCGTTGAATTTGATTTTTCCGCCGGAAACAGTATCCATTCCGCCAAGAAGATTAAGAAGCGTTGTTTTACCTGCACCGGATTCACCAAGGATAACGCAGAATTCGCCTTTGTTTATATCAAAGCTTGCATCTGAAAGTGCATAGGTTTTTGCGCTCCCGCTTCCGTAGGACTTTGATACGCCCTGAAATTGTATATAAGATTTAGAAGCCATAATTTATACTTCCTCCTACTTTGGAATTAAAAGGGCAGAAAGCCTGCCCTTTTTTCTTATTTTGCTACTTTAGTAGCCTCAATAAATACGCCGTTTGATTTCTTGCCGAGTGTAACCGTTACAGTGTCGCCTGTATTTACAAGAAGAACATCCATACAGTCTGCAACGGAAATATAATAATACTTTCCGCCGATTTCAAGATAATAAACAGTGTTTCCGTTATTTACGGATGTTTTGATGGATGAAACCTTGCCTTTAACGGTGTTTCCGTTTTCTGTTGGCTTTGCTTCATTCTTATTATCTGCCTGCGGTTTTTCTTCATCAACAATATAATCATCAAGATCAACATCATTTCCGATCTTGCCTTTGTCCTGAAGAGAAATAATGTAGTTCTCTACTGCTGCGTTAAGCGCCTGTGCGTCACTCTTGTTTGTGTTGTCTAAAAGACCTGTACCAACAAGTGTTTTATCATCAAGGTTAACAAGTGCATAGCCCTTAACTGTATTACTGCTGCCGTAAAGGCTCATAAAGTAGGTTGGTTCGCCCTCAATGTCAAGAAGAATCGGGAATACAGCCTTGTAGCCGTAGTTCTGAACAGCATCCTGTGCGGAACGCTGTGCAGCATTTTCCATAGCACCGCCGTTCTGATAATATCTTGTTTCCTTTGTTCTCTGGTTGCAGAGAATGAAACCGAAGTTTGAAGAGTCTGATTCAGAAGAGGTTACACCTGTGTAAATCCAAACATCATCATTCAGTGCAAGGCTGCCCCAGCCCTCTGATGCAAGGTTAACATCATTCTGGAAAATGATTGAGTTCCAGAAACCGTTCTGAAGCTTTCCGTAATAGTTGTACTGCTCAAGAAGAAGTGTATCTCTGTAAACAACATCTATCCACTGAAGCTCTGCATTGCTTTTGACATCTTCAATGCTGTAGTATTGGCTGTCGCCTGTAAGTGCATCTGTTATAACAGCGCCCTTAACATCTGTTCCGCCGAATAAGCCGATTGTTTTATCAAGTACAGGGGTAATCCAATAAGGTCTGCCCTCATCATTGATTTCAAAATTCGGTGTGTCTAAAATAGCGGTTGGATATTGGAAACGAATGTGGCGGTAAAGCTGTTCGTTAAACCATTCTGTTGGGCTGTATTTCATACCCTCGCCGAATTTTTCTTTGCAGTTTACAACGGAAACCTTCTGTGTAACAAGGTCAATAATCATATAAGCAGGCAAACCCTCTTTTGTGTTGTTGAACCATTTGAAGGCATCTGCGTATTCAAGGTATGCTACTCTTACGGGGTTTCCCTTGTAGTTAATCATTGTTGTTGTGTTTGAAACAACATACTGGCTCTTGTATTCTGCAAGTGAACCAAGCTGCTGGTCTGCAAGTGTCAATGCTCTGTCCTGGTCAATACGAGGTACGCTGTCATAGCTGATTGATTTGAAATCCTCGCTGAATTTGCTGTCTGTAACCGGCATAAGTCTGCTGTATGCGCCTGCACGGAAAACTGTTGCGCCGATCACGGAGCCGACAACCATAATCAAAACAAGTACAGCTATGATTGCAACAGGATATTTCGTTTTTGATTTAACATATGCCTTGCGTTCAATTAATTTGTTTGCACGGCATGCAAATGAAAATGCTGCCATAAAGATTACGATTAATGTAATGATAAAAATATACATCTGCGAATCTTTAAAGTTCATAGCAGGAAGCATATTGTAATAAACAATGCCGCCTGCAATAATTGTTGCAAGGAGGGAAAGAAGAAGTCGGAGTAATAACTTTTTGGGCTTAACGATAGCTTGTACCTCGTCCGGTTTCGCCCATCCGAACTTTTCTTTGAAACCTTTTATAACTTCATCTGCATTATAATCCATATTTGGAATCTGTTCGCTCATATTTTCTCTCCAATCAAAATAATAGTATTTTAATAATAGCATATTATAATATTTTAATCAATAATGAATATGTAAACAATGTAAATTTATAGTTGTTATTTTCATTTTTATATGCTACAATACGGGTAGTTTCATATTTCAATACATGATAAAGGAGGAATTTATCCTATGAGATGTAGAAACTGCGGCTCAGAAAATGAGGATGGAAGATATATATGCCAAAATTGCGGCTCTCCGCTTTATGATGAGGGCGATGAATTTATTGAAAACGGCGAATATGATGATTTTGATGAAGAAGCATACAGCAAGCAGGCAACAAAGAAAAGCATAATAATCATTGCGGTTCTTGTTGTTATTCTTGTTGCGATTATAACGGGCGTTATTGTTGCTGCGTCAACCCTGGGCGGAAATAAAAATCCTGAAACAAGCGAATCAAGTACGATAGATGTAGCTGATGATTTTTCCGATGGTTCAAGCAATAATTTTATTACAGACGATACAACAACAGAAGCACCAACGGAAAAGACTACCGAACAAACAACGAAGCCGACAACGGAGAAGAAAACAACCGAAACAACAACGAGAGTAACAACAACCAAAAAGCCTGTTGCTTCAAAATTCAGAATATCGGTTGATGTAGATGGAGACGGAAGTATCCTCGGCGAAGGAGAATATGCAAAGGGTAAGCGCGTAACGCTTGTTGCTACTGAAAATCTGGGATCTGTATTTGTAGGTTGGTATGAAAACGGCGTTATCGTTGCTTCCGGAACAAAATATTCCTTTACAGTGGATAAGGAAAGACATTTAACAGCCTTGTTCCAGAAGGCACCGGAGGATGTACCGAACAATGAACCTGCAGAAAATGAGTAAGGGCGAACTGGCAGAAGCTCTTTTTATGCAGGGCTGTAATTGTTCACAGGCTGTTGCTTCAGCATTTGCAGAAGAAATGCATATGAATGCGGCTGATGTCGCAAGGCTTACAATAGGCTTCGGCGGCGGAATCGGCAGAATGCGCGAGGTTTGCGGTGCAGTTTCGGGTATGGTATTTGTTATTTCAGCGCTTTATGCTGATGAGGGCAGGGCATCTGTTTATGAGAAAATCCAAGCTGTTGCGGAAAAATTTGAAGCTGAAAACGGCTCAATCGTTTGCCGTGAGCTCTTAGGGCTTGATAAAAACGGAAAGCGTGTTCCAATCCCCGAACCCCGAACAGAGCAGTATTATAAAAAACGCCCCTGTGCCCAGCTTGTGCATCTGGCTGCGGATATTTTGGAAGAGTTTTTGAAGAATCTTTAAACTATTGCTTTTGAGGTAAATGATGAGAACACTTATAATAATTCTTACCGCAATTCCTGCGATAGCAGCAATCATATTATCTATAGTCAGTATAATAATTGCTGTTTCAAATGATAGTAAGGGACGAGGAGTAAAAAACAGGGAATTGTGGACAAGACGCACTTTGCTTTCTCCCTTTATAATTGGATTGGTATACTATTTCCAAAAAGATTCCCTTGAAACAGAAGCAGCTAAAATCTGTGTCAATTGTGGTGCGGATTTTGATGATAATAAATATGTTTGTCCCAATTGCAGGGGCACGCAGTATACATTTGGTGAAGTTCCGAACAAGGCTGTTTATTTGGCAAAGGCAAAAAAATGGGCGAAAATTTCTGTTATATCCTTTGTTGTTTATATTGTTATGATGGCTTCAGTATTTGTAGCAGCGGCAGTTTTGCCTGAACCTGAACCCGAAAACATTGAATCGGATGCCTGCCATTTTGTATATGTTGTTGATGGAGTAGACACATATTATGATATGTTAGGCAATTCGTATAACGATCCGAATGATGTTTTGTATTATGATAGATTTGGTAATGTTTATCAATATCATAGAGAAAATGGTACTTTTACCTGCAACGGATATGAATATTTTTCATACTCATCATATGTGGATAAAAATGGCTATTTTGTTTATGATGACAACCGAACACTTACATATGTAGATATTGGCGAATGGATGGATAGTGACAATAACATATATTATAATTACTTTTGTGCAAGCTGGGATTCCGAAGGCAATCTAATTGATAGCTTTACAGGCGAGCCTTTAATTGATGAAAATACAAACAAATAAACAATCTAAAAAGAGCAAACAGTATTTCTGTTTGCTCTTTTTTGTATACCAAAACCACGCGCTTGACGCGTGGCTGGTTTTTTATGCCGAAAATGTTATTTGTTGTTCTTCTTAGCTGTGTTGATAGAAGCAATGAGTATGCGGCGTATAGTTCCGCATTGATTGAATAAAGGTTTTGCAAGTTCTTTATCAAGCAAATCAGCTTTTACAAATAATTCAATCCAATATTCTGTTTCATAACATTCTTTGAGTGATATTTGAAGTTTAGCAGCAAAGTCTGATTTGCTGTGCGCGTAATTTGCTTCTCGAATATTTGCGCCAATGCTTGTAGCAGAGCGTTCTAATTGATTAACAAGTGAATAGTGACCTTTGATGTTTTCACACAACTTAATGGTATTTACGGAAAAATCCATTGATAAATCTATAAGCTTGTTTTCTTTCACACAAATCACCTCACAAATATTTTAGTATACTTAATGAAATATGGCTATGCAATATGAAATAATTTATACGAAATTGTAAAATATTCGGCTTTCTGCCGAATGTGAAATAAAATTTGCTTATGCGCCATAGCGTATTTCATATTTGTGAAGCAAATATTTTACAGCAAAGCTATTTCTTTTGCGTGAGCAAATTTCATTAAAAAAACGACTTGTTTACACAAGTCGTTTTTTTGGTACGCCGGAAGGGATTCGAACCCCCGACCTTTTGGTTCGTAGCCAAACACTCTATCCAACTGAGCTACCGGCGCATACATATTGCCTTAATGCTCAAATACTATAACACATTGATTTATAAAATGCAAGTGTTTTTTGCAAATCACTGTTGATTTTTATATTTTAATGGCGCGGCATCATAATATTTCTGAAATGCCGCTGTAAATTTACTCTGGCTTTCATAGCCAACTGCCTTTGCAACCTCGGCAATGCTCTTGTCTGTTTCGCAAAGCAGCTTTGCTGCATATTTCATTCGGTGTTCATTCATATGGGCTGCAATGGAATTTCCGTAAGCCTTTTTGAAAGCCTGCTTCAGCGTTGTCGGATTAATCAAAAATTTCGCTGAAAGTGCTTCAATTGTTATTCTTTCATCCATATGCTCAAGCAGATAATGATGCACCTTTTTTGCCGTTTCGGCAGGGGAAGAGCTGCTGTTTTCATTCCCTTTTTCAGGGCAGGCAACCTCCATAACCTCCTCAATCATCTGATGAAGAAGCCGGCATATTTCTGTGTCCTTTACCTTATAATACACCTCTTTGCCCTCTCTTCGTCCCTCAATCAGTCCGTTATCCTTGAGAACGCGCAGATGATGTGAAACGGCAGGACTGCTCATATTCATAAGCGCCGAAATATTAATAACACATTCCTCGTAATGGCATAAAATCCAGAAGATGCGTATTCTTGCAGAATCGCCGAGCTGTTTGAAAATTTCGGCAACCGCTGTAAATTTATCCGCTTTTTCAAGCTCTTTTCTTAAAAAATCGTTGCAATCGTTTGTGCCGTGATCATGCGGCAGAGAAGTAAATTCCATACTTTTGCTCCTTTTGGAAACAGATTTATTCCGAACGGAAGAAAACAGGCTGAATCTGTTGCTTTTCTTATCCTTTATGATTATACTGCAGATAGAACGATTAAACAAGTGCTTAATCGTTAAATCAATAAAAATTAGTTTTAAGAGGTGTTTGTGATGAAAAAAACATATGAAATTGAAGTGGATTGTGCAAACTGTGCAAATTTAATGGAAGAGGCTGCAAATAAAACAGAGGGTGTGCTTTCAGCAACCGTTAATTTTATGATGCAGAAAATGAGCGTTGAATTTGAAGAAAATGCAAATGAAAAGAAAACAATGAAAGCCGTTTTAAAAGCCTGCAGAAAGGTTGAGCCTGACTGCGAAATCGAGTTTTAAGAGGTAACAGTATGAATAAAAAGCAAAAGAAAATGCTTTGGCGGATTATCGCTTCAGCTGTAATTCTTATTATAGCGAATGTCATTCCGTCAACCGGTGTGCTGATCTGGGTCAGAATGGCACTCTGCCTTGTTTCGTATCTTGTTATCGGTTATGACATTTTGAAAAAAGCGTTTAAAGGAATTCTGAACGGAAGAATTTTTGATGAAAATTTTTTAATGGCTGTTGCAACAATTGGTGCAATTGCACTCGGAATTTATGAGCAAGAGGGCGATTATAACGAAGCCGTTGCCGTTATGCTCTTTTACCAGATTGGCGAGCTGTTCCAGGGAATTGCTGTTGGAAAAAGCAGAAAGAATATCAGCGCATTAATGGATATCCGCCCCGATTATGCGAATATTGAGGAAAACGGAATGCTGAAAAAGGTTGATCCGTCTGAAATTGCTGTTGGCAGTATTATTGTTGTTCAGCCCGGCGAAAAAATTCCGCTTGACGGCGTTGTTGAAAATGGTTCTTCGTCCATTAACACAAGTGCACTTACGGGCGAAAGCCTGCCTCGAGAGGTTGCCGTTGGCAGTGAGGTTATCAGCGGTTGTATCAATATAAGCGGTGTGCTTAAAATCAAAACGACGAAGGGATTTGGCGAGTCTACTGTTTCCAAAATTCTTAAATTGGTTGAGGAAAGCGGTTCTCGTAAATCAAAATCGGAAAACTTTATCTCGAAATTCGCAAAAGTATATACGCCGTTTGTCTGTATTTCAGCACTTGTGCTTGCTGTTCTTCCGCCTGTAATCAACCTTATTATCGGCAATTCAGCTAATTGGCTGGAATGGATTTATCGCGCATTAACTTTCCTTGTTATCAGCTGTCCTTGTGCACTTGTTGTAAGTATTCCGCTTAGTTTCTTTGCAGGTATCGGCGGAGCAGGTAAGGCAGGTATTTTGATTAAAGGTTCAAATTATCTTGAAACGCTTTCAAAAACAAAGATTGTTGTTTTCGATAAAACAGGTACTTTAACGCAGGGTGTATTTGAGGTTAAGGCTGTTCATCATAATAATCTTGATGAAGAAAAGCTGATTGAATATGCCGCTCTTGCGGAATGTGCATCCTCTCATCCAATTAGTAAGAGTCTGCAAAGAGCTTACGGCAAGGAGATAGACAGAAGCAGAGTAGGCAATATTGAGGAAATCAGCGGTCACGGCATTGTCGCCGAGGTAGACGGCGACAAGATTGCAGCAGGCAACGAAAAGCTGATGAAAAAACTTGGTATAGATTGCGCTTCGTGCCATAGTGTCGGAACAATTATTCATATCGCTCTGAACGGCGAATACGCAGGGCATATCGTTATTTCCGATATTGAAAAGCCGAACTCGAAAACGGCTGTTGCCGCTCTGAAAAAAGCAGGAATTGATAAAACAGTTATGCTTACAGGCGATGCAAAAAGAGTTGCCGAAAAGGTTGCCGAAGATATCGGAATTGATGAGGTGCATAGTGAATTATTGCCTGCTGATAAGGTTTCAGCAGTTGAACAGCTGATTGCTGAAAAAAGCGAAAAAGCAAAGCTTGCCTTTGTTGGGGATGGTATAAACGATGCCCCTGTTTTAAGCAGAGCGGATATCGGAATTGCAATGGGCGCAATGGGCTCGGATGCGGCAATTGAAGCGGCAGATGTTGTTTTGATGGATGATGATCCGATGAAGATTTCGCTTGGTATTAAGATTTCAAAGAAATGCCTTGGCATTGTTTATCAGAATATCGTTTTCTCGCTTGCTGTTAAGTTTGCGGCGCTCCTTCTTGGCGCACTCGGCATTGCAAATATGTGGATTGCAATTATTGCCGATGTCGGCGTAATGGTTGTTGCAATCTTAAATGCAATCCGTTGCTTGAAAACGCCAAAATAAATGATAAAACGGAGAGCGTATTGCCCTCCGTTTTTTGCTTTATAATCTCATTTTCAATTAATTTCAACAGTTCCGCCGTGATCTTCAAAATAGTTTTCAATCTGTGCCATTAATATATTTGCGTCGCTAATCTTCTCGGTCTGCACATGGTCTGAAATCCAAGCATCTCCGCCGCTTTCAATAATTCGATACTGCTCATCATAAGAAATATGGTAAATATATTCCTCATCATTCAGCGTGCATACCATTTCTACACTTGTAAGTGTTTCGGGGGATTGGGGTTGAACACGATATAATATCATTCCGGTCATACCGGCTATCCCCATAATAATGGGTATAAGAACTACAACCACAACGCTTATGATTACAGCTTTAAACACTTTGCGTCTGCGTCGGTTTCTGTTCACCAGCTGCTCATTTAAAAGAGAAAGCTGGATTGCAATCTCGTTGAAATTCTTTTCTTCCTCAATTTTTGAGCCGAGAAGCTTGCTTACGGAAACCTCAAAAAATTCTGCAATCTGCGTCAGCATATCCGCATCGGGTACGGACAGTCCTTTTTCCCATTTTGATATTGTCTGTCGAACAACATTTAATTGCTGTGCCAATGTTTCCTGCGACATGCCTTTCTGCTTGCGCAGGATTTTTAAATTTTCGCTAAACATCATTCAGCACTCCTTTCCAGACCATTCTATAATAGAAACAGCCGTTGCGGCAAGCAACGCAGATTAACATATTCTATTTTTTATATGTTGTATTCGTAAATGTTAAAGTCAACATTGCCAACCCGTTCAATAAATTCGGTTTTTTCTCCGATATAGGCAAAACCCATTTTTTGATAAAGCCTTTCAGCAGGCAGGTTGCCCTTAACAACATCAAGCATAATTTTGCTGTTTTCTCTCTCTTTTGAAATCTGAAAAAGCTTGTTCATCATCTGCTTGCCTAAATGCTGATTGCGGAAATCGGAATGAACGGTAAATAAATGAAGCGAAGAATAATCGCCGTGATTTACCGTTGCCATTGCACTCGCAATCCTGCCGTCAGCAACAGCAATGTACATGTTTTTGCTTTTGATATGATTTTCTATATCTGCAATGCAGGGATAAAAACCAATCTGCCATAGCGGAGAATATTTTGCGCCCTCTAACTCCCTGCAAACCTCTTTGTAAAAATCATATACTTTGTCAATCTCGCCTGCCTCCGCAAGCCTTATTTCAATACTCATACTATAATTTCTTTCTCAATTAACCAATCTAAAATTTTCTTTGCTCTGCTTTCAAGCTTAGGTAATTCGTCTTTACCAAAATACTGAAGCTGGTAGCTTTCGTTGTCTGTAATTTTTAATTCTCCTATTACGCCTTTGGCACGATAAAGGGCAATAACGGAGTATAGTTTATCGCCGTTCGGATACTCAAAATAAAAATCATTGCCTGAAAATACATTTAATAGTGTAAAGCTTTCAGCTTCTAAATTGGTTTCTTCCCTTAATTCTCTTGCCGCCGCTTCTTCAAGCGTTTCGCCAAGCTCAAGTGAACCGCCCGGAATTCCCCAAGTATTTGTATCGGAACGCAGGTTTAAAAGAATTTTCTTGTCTTTTAAAACAACAATTGTTGCACCTGCCGAAAGCATAGGCTCGTGACCGATATATTTTCTAATGTCTGCTATGTAACTCATAATTATTTACCTGTAAATATATTCCTTTCCGCTTTTTATATCATCAAGGATATCCTGATGCTGTTTGCAGAACAAAGGCGGAGTGTTGTTTAAATCAAAGTATTTTAATTCAAGTGTTTCTTTGTTTTTATCAATCAGCTTTCCGCCGATAACCTCTGCTTTAAACATATGCACGATTGTTTGCGCTTTATCGGGTTTCATATGTTCAGCAAAATATTTAGAATAAACACCGAATAAAGAAGTAACCTTAACATCCAATCCGCTTTCTTCTTTGACTTCTCGTATGGCTGTTTCTTCAACAGATTCTCCAAGCTCAACCATTCCGCCTAAGAAGCCCCATTTGTTGCAATCATCACGCCTTTGCAACAATATTCTGCCTGCCTCATCAAAAATGATACAGCCTGCACAATTTAAAATTACCATATCATGCCCAACCTTTTCTCTTATCCATTTAATGTAGTTATCCATATTTAACCTCCTAAAATAATATAAACCTCCGTAGGGTTCGGCATCCTTGACGAACCGCAGCAATAGCGGACGAGCAGTGCTCGCCCCTACGATAAATTCTCTAACTCATAAAGCAATTTTTGCTTCATTTCTTTAAGCTCTTTTTTGCTTGGCTTATTCTTTTTCTCATACATTTTGTCAAGCGGATACCACCATATCGGTCCTTTTTCGTTATAGCCGTGCCCCTCTAAATCGCCGTCTCTTCTTGGATTAAGGTGCCAATGCAGGTGCCCGTCGCCCATTCCGAGCAGTTCATAATTCATTTTGTCACAAGGGAATGCTCTGGAAACAGCTGCGGCAACATCAGCCATTTCTGATAAGAATTTATCGCGAAAGTCTTTATCAAGCTGGTCAAGTTCTGTTTTATGCTCCTTGCAGAGAAACAGGGAATATCCGTAAAAATGCTGGAAATCTCCGATTACAACATAGCCGGTTTCAAGCTCTTTCACAAAGTATGGATTTTCATTGTTTTTTATCATTTCAATTCTATCACAAATTAAGCACATATGAAATACCTCCAAGAAATAAAATGGTTTCGCAAATGTAAACTCTTGTATGCGGACGAGCAATGCTCGCCCCTACGATAGTGTGTGTTCAATAAAACGCTGTAGGGGACGGGTTTTCCGTCCCGTAGTGTAAAAAATAAATCCCCAAACAATAGTTTGAGGATTTGTAAACATATTATCTTTTTGAGAACTGTGGTGCACGGCGAGCTGCCTTGAGACCATATTTCTTTCTTTCCTTCATACGAGGGTCACGAGTAAGGAATCCAGCCTTTTTAAGAGCAGGACGAAGTGACTCATCATACTGAAGAAGAGCTCTTGCGATACCGTGACGGATAGCACCAGCCTGGCCTGTTACGCCACCACCGTTTACACGGCAAACGATATCGAATTTCTCAGCTGTATCTGTAAGATTAAGTGGCTGGCGAACGATAAGCTTAAGTGTGCCAAGACCGAAATAATCATCAATATCTCTGTCGTTAATTGTAATTTTACCGGTTCCTGCATAAACACGAACTCTTGCTACAGATTCTTTTCTTCTGCCTGTGCCGTAGAAATAAGGATTTGTTTCGTACATAATCTATAAACCTCCCTTACATTTCCCAAGCTTCAGGCTTCTGAGCCTCATGCTTGTGTTCTGCGCCCTTATAAATGTGGCATCTTGTAAGCTGCTTTCTGCCCTGTGTTGTGCTTGGAATCATACCCTTAACAGCAAGCTCCATAGCAAAATCACTTTTTTCATTCATAAGTGTGCCGTATTTAACTTCTTTAAGGTTACCGATATAACCTGTGTGATGCTGATAAAGCTTCTTGTTGAGCTTATCGCCTGTAAGGATAGCTTTATCTGTGTTGATAATAATAACGAAATCGCCGCAATCTACATTTGGAGTAAAGATTGGCTTGTGCTTACCGCGAAGAAGAACTGCTGCTTCTGCTGCAACTCTACCAAGAGGCTTGCCCTCAGCGTCAATAACATACCACTTGCGTTCAACTTCGTTAGCTTTTGGCATAAATGTTGACATTTTGATTTCCTCCGTTAATAGTGAATTACATTTTTAATGCGTGGGAATATAATAGCACAAGAAGTATTTTTCGTCAACACTAAATTTAAAATAATACTGCAATACTCTCTTTTTCTCGTTTATTCTCGCTTAATCATATGATTTTCTAATTTATAATTTATAAATTTGCAGCAAAATTGTAGGGTCCGATGACCACATCGGACCGAATATACAAATATAAAGGATGTACAACGGACCGATGTGGTCATCGATCCCTACGGTTATAGATGATACAGAAAATTACTAATTTACAAAAGAAGGTGTTTTTTATAGATCCGTGTGCTGTAAATATGTCTGTTTCGGCGCTTGCCTGTGCGATAGCAGAGGGGAAAAGCACTGAAGAAATCAATGCTTTAAGCGCTTTGTTTACACAGCTTGGCGATTCATTGGCAACAATTACTGCTGTTAATGAGCTTAACAATAAATGTGATAATTAAAAAACCTACTTGCTTTGTATGAAATAGTATTGAATTTATTATAATAATTTGATACAATATTACATTCGAGAGGTGGATACAATGAAAATTTCCGAAATTTTAAAAAACAATAAGGTAAATATTTCTTTTGAGGTATTCCCTCCGAAGGAATGGAACAAGATTGAAAATACAAAAGCTGTTGTTCGGGAAATGGCAAAAAGCAAGCCTGCGTTTATGAGCGTAACCTATGGTGCGGCAGGCACAACCTCCGGCTTTACAACGGAGATTGCAAGCGAAATCAAGAACAACGGCGTGACGCCGCTTTCGCATTTAACCTGCCTTACCTCAACAAAGAGCAAAATCAACAGCGTTTTGAACGAGCTTGCGGAAAACGGCATTGAAAATATCCTTGCGTTAAGAGGCGATATCCCGCAGGGTTTTGTTTTCCCCGATGAACAACATTTTCACTATGCTTACGAGCTTGTAAATACAATTAAAAGTCACGGCGATTTTTGTATAGGCGGTGCGTGCTATCCCGAGGTTCATCCCGAAAGCGCAAACAGAGTTGAGGATTTTCAGCATCTGAAGGAAAAGGTTGACTGCGGTATTGATTTCCTTACAACACAAATGTTTTTTGATAACGAGGTTTTCTACCGCTTTAAAGAAAACTGCGCTATAAAAGGCATTGATGTTCCGCTTATTGCAGGCATTATGCCGATTACAAATGCAAACCAGATTAAAAGAAGCGTTGAGCTTTCGGGCTGTGCTTTCCCTAAAAAGTTTATGAAAATTCTTGAACGCTTCGGGGAAAATCCAAAGGCTATGAAGCAGGCAGGCATTATTTATGCTACCGAGCAGATTATAGATTTAATGGCAAACGGGCAGAATAATATACATATTTATACAATGAATAAGCCTGATGTTGCCGAAAACATAATGAAAGGCTTGTCTGAAATTATAAATGAATAAAGCAGAAATATTAAGATATCTGAGAACACGGAGTACAATAGAGGACGAAGCACTTTTAAATCTGATAGACAGCCTTATGCAAGAGGTTGACAAAACCGTTAAGCCCAAAAGCATTTACAGAATTTTTGACTGCATTGTAACAGAGGATGCACTCATCATTGAAAATTTTGAATTCAAAAGCAAAAGGCTTGCGGAAAATTTAAAAGGCTGTACAAGCGTTGCCGTGCTTGCCGCAACGGTAGGTACAGAGGGGGACAGATTGCTTCGTCAGTACAGCTCGGAAAGTGCAAGGCTTACGATTCTGCAGGCAGTGCTTGCTTCAAAGGTTGAAGAAATCTGCGATGCAGTTCAGGAAAATATAGAAAAAGAAAACAATGTTAAAACAAGGCAGAGATATTCTCCCGGATATTTTGATTTGGATATATCCGAGCAGAAAAAGCTTTTCAGCCTTCTTGAAATAACAAAAAGATGCGGCATTACCTTAACGGATACATGCCAAATGATACCAACAAAATCAGTAACAGCGTTTACGGGAATCGACTATGAAGATTAAATTTTTTGACGGAAGCATGGGAACAATGCTTCAATCAGCAGGCTTAAAGGCAGGCGAGCTGCCCGAGCTTTTAAATTTAACAGATGAAGAAAAGGTGCTTGCCGTTCACAAGGCTTATGCCGATGTGGGCTGTGAATACATTACAACAAACACCTTTGGTGCAAACCGCCTTAAAATGGACAACTACGAAGAGGTAATCCGAAAGGGCGTTGAAATTGCAAAAAGAGCAGGTAGAAAGGTTGCGCTCGATATCGGCCCAACGGGCAAGCTGCTCAAACCAATGGGCGATCTGGATTTCAATGATGCAATAGATATTTTTGCAGGGATGATCAATGCAGGTAAGGACGGCTCGGATGTTGTTTTGATTGAAACGATGAGCGATACCTATGAAATCAAAGCTGCCGTTCTTGCGGCAAAGGAAAACTGTGATTTACCTGTTATCGTAACAATGATATTTGACGAAAACGCAAGGCTTCTTACAGGCGCTGATATTAAAACTGCCGTTACAATGCTGGAGGGACTCGGCGTTGATGCAATCGGCTTTAACTGCGGTCTTGGCCCGAAGCAGATGATTGCGTTTGTTGAAGAAATCAGAAAATGGACAAGCCTGCCGATTATTGTTCAGCCGAATGCAGGTTTACCTGAAAGTGTAAACGGACAAACGGTTTATAATGTTTCTCCTGCTGAATTTGCAGAGGATATGAAAAAGATAGCCGAGCTTGGCGTTTCTTATCTCGGCGGCTGCTGCGGAACAACGCCGAAGCACCTTGCAGAAATGATTCAGCTTTGCAGGGATATTCCCGAAAGCATTCCCGAAAAAAAGAATTTCAGCCTTGTCTCTTCTTACAGTGAAACAGTTGAGCTTTCAGCGAAGCCTGTTGTAATCGGCGAAAGAATCAACCCAACGGGCAAAAAGCTGTTTAAGGAAGCACTCAGAAGAAATGATATAGATTATATAATTAAAGAGGGTATTGCGCAGAAAGATGCAGGTGCGCATATTCTTGATGTAAATGTCGGTCTGCCCGAAATTGATGAGGTTGAAATGATGAAAAGTGCTGTTTATGCACTTCAGAGCGTGCTTTCAACACCGCTTCAGATAGATACAACGGATATTACGGCGCTTGAGGCGGCACTTCGTTTATACAACGGAAAGCCTATGCTGAATTCCGTAAACGGCAAGGAAAAGAATATGAAAGAGGTTTTCCCTCTTGCTAAAAAATACGGCGCTGTTGTTGTCTGCCTTTGCCTTGATGAAAATGGTATACCCGAGAATGCAGAGGGCAGAATTAGAATAGCAGAAAAAATGATAAATACTGCCGCAGAATACGGCATTGAGAAAAAAGACCTTATTGTTGATGCGTTGACAATGACGATCAGTACGGATATCAACAATTCAATCGAAACACTCAAAGCAGTTAAATATATAAGGGAAGTGCTTGGTGTTCATACAGTCCTCGGCGTATCCAACATTTCCTTTGGTTTGCCGAAACGAGAGGCAGTAAATACAGCGTTCTTTACGCTTGCTCTGCAAAGCGGGCTTTCGGCGGGTATTATCAATCCGCAGTCGCAGGCTATGATGAATGCGTATTATTCGTTCAATGCGCTTTCCGCGCTTGATGAAAACTGCGCTGAATATATTGAAAGCGTAACGGTTTCGGATGCGCCGAAGGCAGAAACAAATGTTACGCTCCATACGGCAATCGTTAAGGGTATGAAAGAGGATGCGGCAATCTGTGCAAAAGCGCTTTTGCAGGATAATGATTCGCTTGATGTAATCAACAATCATATTATTCCTGCGCTTGATGAGGTTGGCGCAGGCTTTGAAGCCAATAAAATCTTCCTGCCGCAGCTTCTTATGAGTGCGGATTCAGCAAAGGCAGCGTTTGATGTTATCAAAGAAAAAATGATACTCAGCGGTGCAAAGCAGGAAAACGGCGATAAAATCGTGCTTGCAACGGTGCACGGCGATATCCACGATATCGGAAAGAATATTGTTAAGGTGCTGCTTGCAAACTATGGCTTTGATGTGATAGATTTAGGCAAGGATGTTCCCGAAGAGGATGTCTTAAATGCAGTTGTTGAAAATGATGTTAAACTTGTCGGTCTTTCGGCGCTGATGACAACAACAGTTCCGGCTATGGAAAGAACAATCCAGCTGCTTCATGAAAACACAGATGCAAAAATCTTTGTCGGCGGTGCTGTTTTAACGCAGTCCTATGCAGATATGATTCATGCAGATTGGTACACAAAGGACGCAATGGAAAGCGTCAGAGTAGCTAAAGAATTTTTCTCAAAGGAGATTAACGGATGATAGAATTAAAGGATGTTGAATTCAAGGTTGAGTCCGCAAAGGGCGAGCTTGAAATCATAGACAAAATCAATCTTAAAATAGAAAGCGGAAAGTTTATCGTTATAACCGGTCCGAACGGCGGCGGTAAATCAACGCTTGCAAAGCTTATTATGGGCATTGAAAAACCAACGGGCGGTCAGATTCTTTTTGACGGCGTTGATATTACGGATATGCCGATTAACGAAAGAGCAAAGCTTGGTATCGGCTATGGCTTCCAGACGCCGCCGAGATTTAAAGGCCTTACTGTCCGCAAGCTGTTGAGCCTTGCGCACGGCAGTGAGCTTCCGAGCGATGAATGCTCTGCTTATTTAACAAGTGTTGGACTTTGCTCTGCCGATTATCTGAATCGTGAGGTAGACAGTTCACTCTCAGGCGGAGAGGTTAAAAGAATTGAAATTGCTTCTCTTATGGCAAGAAATCTTAAGCTTGCAATTTATGATGAGCCTGAAGCAGGCATAGACCTCTGGAGCTTTGCTAAGCTTGTTGAAAGCTTCAAAATGATTTCTAAAAACCGCCACGAAAGTGTACTGATTATAAGTCATCAGGAAAGAATTATGCAGCTTGCTGATGAAATCGTCATTATTGCAAACGGCAAAATTGCAAAGCAGGGTGCAAAGGATGAAATCTTTCCTGAGCTCTTAAAACAGCTTGGAAATGAAAGCAGCTGTGCTTTCAGAAAGGAGGGATAAGCCATGCTTAAAATTGATTCGGAAATGCTGAAAACAATCGCCGATCTCCACGAGATTCCGAGCGGTGCATATAATATTAGAAAAAATGGCTCTGCTATGGGCAGAAGGAGTACAGAGCATATTGAAATTATCCCAAAGGAAGATAAGCCGGGTATTGATATTAAAATCGCGCCGAATACAAAAAATGAAAGCGTTCATATTCCCGTTATCCTTTCGGAAAGCGGAATGACGGATGTTGTTTACAATGATTTTTATATCGGCGAAAACAGCGATGTTGTTATTGTTGCAGGCTGCGGCATTCATAATGCGGGTAGCGAAAAAAGCCAGCATGATGGTATTCATACCTTCTATGTAGGCAAAGGTGCAAAGGTTAAATATGTTGAAAAGCATTACGGCGAGGGCGAGGGAACAGGTGCAAGAATTTTAAATCCTGTTACTGTTGTGAATCTTGATGAAAATGCTTCTGCTGAAATGGAAATGGTGCAGATTAAGGGCGTTGATTCAACGAAAAGAGATACTACTGCAAATCTTGAAAAGGGCGCAAAGCTTACGATTACCGAAAGATTGATGACACACGGCAAGCAGTTTGCAGAATCAAATGTTGAAATCAATATGAACGGCGATGAATCTGTTTGCCAGATTGTCAGCCGAAGCGTTGGTAAAAATGATTCTGTTCAGGTTTTCCACCCGAAGGTTATCGGAAACTGCGCATGCCGTGCGCATGTTCAGTGTGATTCCATTATTATGGATAACGCAAAAATTGCTTCTATTCCCGAAATTGATGCTGCAAGCGCAGATGCCCAGCTTGTTCACGAAGCCGCAATCGGTAAAATCAATTCCGATCAGCTTTTAAAGCTTATGACATTCGGTATGGATGAAGAAGAAGCAGAAGAGGTTATTGTTCAGGGCTTCTTAAAGTAAATATAAATGTAAAAAAGGAAGAGCAAAAAACGCTCTTCCTTTTTTTATTTTTCTTCTAACGCTGTTAAGAATTCTAACGGTGCTCGCATATCGTTTTCATCAATCAGGTAGTCAGCTATTCTATCTGAAATTTCTTCTTTCTGCTCTGAAGCAAAAAAGTTTTTAAGAAGTGATATCATCTTTTTTTCTTCATTTGATGCATTGTTTTCCAAACTGTTTAAATAATCATCATCCGTTTCTTCGTCATAATAAGCACATACAAGATTATAAAAAAGGAATTTATTTACATCTATTTTTGATTCAAATGAACGCCGTTCAATATCAAATTTTGAATTTGTAAAAAGATAATCATCATATGTTTTTATTCCGGAATACTCCGGTAAAGGCATATGTGGCAGAATAAATATCTTTTTTATATTTCGGTTATCTTTTATAAATGTTTTAAAATGTTCATTTAATTGTTCAGGCTTATAGGTTTTTGAAAAATAAGGATAGATTATGGTTGTATCATCAATTTTTTCTGTTTTATAATTACCGCTTAGCAATATGATTGATTTTGCATAGCCTTTAAATTTATTTTTTTCTGTTTCTTCTAAATTGCAGTATACGGTTTTTGAAGAACTGAATTCAACATTGAAAGCAGTATTATAGGGTAATGAATGATCAAAAAAGCCATAATAGCTATCAAATGTTTTATGAAATCCGGGAATAGGATAATATGCGAAATTGGACGGCAAAAGAACACCTGCGTAGCTGCTGTAATATTTAGTTGAGCCGCCGGAATATTTAATGTTTAAATATTCTGTGTCGCTATTGCCGCTGTCAATTGTTAAATAATCATATTCCTGTGTAAAATCAAGTTTTGAACCGTTCTGGTTTGTTACTTCAGAGACCTTGTATTTATTATAAAGCGTAAACTTGTATTTCTGCAGGTTCTTGTTGTCTACATATATTTTAGCGTCTGCTTTCAGATTCAGAAAGGCAGAAAAATGCAAATCATATTTTACAACACGAAAAGCGTCTTTTTCTTCCTTCTGACAATCTTCATAAAACTGATAGTATAAATCATCATGCATAATTCCGGATGGGCTCTGGCTCGCCTTGTAAAAAGAGATCGGAACAAAATATCCGAATGATAAACATATGCAAAGAATGAAGCATAATGTGCCTTTTTTTATCTTTTCCTTTTTTGATCTGCCATTCATAACAACAAATACAAGAATGGAAAGAACTATGTAAAACAAAAGCAGAGATATTTTGTTTATGTCAAAAACGACTCCGGTTTGTTCATTTGGTGTCCAGCGGATAGAGTAAGGTACTAAGCAAAAAATCTCAAGAATTTTACTGAAATCTATACCGCTGTATTCAAAAATATGCATTGCTGCAGTTTGGGTTAATTCTATTTCCGATACTAAAAGAACAACCATTAACAAATAGACAATATATTTTTTTCTTATAAATGAAAGTGATAAGCCAATGAAAACGCTTGTAATTAAGCCCAAAGTAAAATAGCACAGCAGGCTTGTAACAGTATTAAACAGCAAGGAAAAAGAGAATTGAGAATTTGCAATGATATATATAATATTAATCAAAATTGCTTCAGCAGTCAGAAAAGCTATAAAACATAAGAGTATTAGTAATTCCGTTTTCTGAACAGAGCTGATACTTTTATTATATAAAACAATAGATTCCTTATATGAACTGATTTTTGAAAAGCATACATATGAAA
>JAIDLO010000122.1 GCA_029050995.1 Eubacterium sp.
GGTTTATTACAGTATCCAGGACGACAGTAAGGAAAATGCCGAGAAGCGTTTTGAAGCAATTAAAAATACAATGACTGAAATTATTGAGGGTTAATGAATATGGAAAAATATATTGCAGAAGTGCTTTCACCTAAAATTCAAGGCGACGGCGGCTGGATTGAATTTGTTTCTTTTGAAAATGGCGTTTTAACTGTTATTTTCAGAGGCGAATGCTCCAAATGCCTTATTCTTGAAAGATGTGTAAATTGGATTAAAGGCGAAATTAAGCGTGATTTAAAGAAGAGCGTTGAAATCAATGCAATCCGCAAAAAGCCTTATTTTCAGGATATGTAAGGAGGGATAGTCTGTGGCTCATATTAAAGTTGTTAGGCGTTCAATGCGCCCTGAGGAATGGACCGATTTGCGTTTTGGCTGGCTGAAAAGATATATTTACAGCAGCAAATGGGAAATTAAAAATCTTATGATTCGTGATGCGCGCCAGGTTTCCGAAATGGAATTTGAATATTATCCCGAGGATTATCGTCCGCTGAATAAAGGCGATATGTATTTTACACCGGACGGAACTGCATTCATTAAAGCTGATGTTGATATTCCTGCAGAGCTTCAGGGAAAAGAGCTTTGGTTTTCTCTTAAAACTGCGGCTGAAATCTGCGTTAAGGTAAACGGAAAATATGTTGGCGGTGTTGATCCGAACAGAGAAAGAATGCTCCTTTCTCCGTATGTTGATGATACAAAAACGCTTCATTTTGAAATGATGGGTTATAACAGAAGTAAGCCGGATGATGAGCGTAATCCCGAAAGCCTTTCTGTTCGTGGCTGCCGTCAGATTTTTGAAGGTGCTTATATCTGCACTGTGAATCATCCTGTTCAGAATCTTGTTTGGGATTTTGAGCTTTTGCTTGATATTGCAAAAAGCGAGCTTTTCAACGAGGATTACAGAAATTTCCTCAATAAAGAGCTTAATAATGCAATGAACTTCATTGATTTTGACAGCGAGGAATTAACAGGCATTGAAGCTGCACAGAAGTATCTTGATGATGTTGTTTTTGCAAATGATAATTATAAAGGTAACGGCGATGTTGCGCTTATTGCGCATTCGCACCTTGATATTGCATATTACTGGCGCAGAATTCACGCTGTGCAGAAGAACTTAAGAACTGTTCTGATTCAGCTTCGTCTTATGGATCAATATCCCGATTTCAAATATACGCATACCCAGCCGTATGTTTATGAAACGCTTGAAAAGTATTATCCCGATGTGTTTGAGGAATTAAAGGAAAAGGTTGCAAACGGACAGTTTGAGCCTGTAGGCGCTATGTATGTTGAGCCGGATTGTAATGTTCCGAATGCGGAAAGCCTTATCCGTCAGTGCCTCTATGGTCAGCAGACCTATAAAAGAATGTTCGGCAAAACAGTTAATAATGCATGGCTGCCCGATGTTTTCGGCAATAGCTGGATTTTGCCGCAGATTTTAAAGAAAAGCGGTGTTGAATATTTTGTTTCAAATAAAATGTCAACCTGGAATGATACAAACCGCTTCCCGCATAATAACTTTATCTGGAAGGGTATAGACGGCTCCGATGTGCTTGCCTGCGTTCCGCCAACTCACTTTATTACCTGGAATATGCCAAGCCAGATTCAGGAAAACTGGGAGGCTTATATTGATAAGGACAGCGGCGGCCAGACGATGAATATGTTCGGCTACGGCGATGGCGGTTCGGGCTGTACCGAAGAAATGATTGAAATGATGCATCGCTTTGATAAGCTTTCCATTATGCCGAAATGCACGCATATGGGCGGTGCTGAATTCCTTGAAAAGAATTTAAAGAATAATGATCATCTTGAAACATGGGACGGCGAGCTTTATCTTGAAATGCATCGCGGTACATTTACAACCAAGAGCAATATGAAGCGTGCAAACCGCCGCCTTGAAAATAAACTCAGAACGGCTGAAATGCTTTCTGTTTTAAGAGGCGAGGATAACAGAGAAAAGATAACTGCGCTTTATAAAAAGCTTCTTATTAATCAGTTCCACGATATTCTGCCCGGTTCTCACATTCATCCTGTTTATGAGGATGCAATGGCTGATTACAATGAAATTGAAACAGAGCTTGATAAAATTATCGGCACTGGTTCAAAATATTTCAATACGCTCAACTTCAAGCGTGACGCGTTAACCTTTGTTCCGAATAAAAAAGGTACATCAACAAGATACGGAGAAAAGGGTAATTGGCTTATTCCCGATATGCCTGCGCTTTCCTCTGCAAATCTTCGCAAAGCAAATTTCAGCGGAGAATGGATTGAAATCGGCGAAACGGTTGAAACACCGTTTTATTCCGTTAAATTTAATGAAGACGGCTCAATCGCTTCTCTTTATGATAAAGAGCTTCAGAGAGAATGGGTCAGCGGAGATTTCAATAAGCTTAAGATTTATACAGACTGCCCGGGTAACTATGATGCGTGGGATATTCTTCCGAACTATAAGGATAAGCAGATTGATGTTGCTGTTTCAGCTCCGCTTGCTCTTGCTGAAAAGGATAGTGAATGTGCATCCTTCGTAACAGAGCTTAAAACCGAAAAGTCAACCTGGAAAATGATTATCCGCCTGTTCAGAAGAAGCAGAGGCATTGAGGTTGAAAATATTGTAGACTGGAACGAAAAGCATAAGCTTGCAAAGGCTGAATTCGGCTGTAATGTATTAACAAGAAAGGCGCTTTGCGATACTTCGGCAGGCTTTATTGAAAGAGATACACACAAAAACACATCATGGCAGCAGGCTCGCTTTGAAACCTGTCATCATAAATGGTGTGATTTATCGGAAACAGATGCAGGCGTTGCCCTTGTTAATGACGGTAAGTACGGCGTTGGCTTTGATGAGAATGTGATGAGCCTTTCTCTTCTTCGTGCAACAATCCGCCCGGATGTAACCTCAGATATCGGCCAGCACAATTTCTGCTATATGATTGTTCCGCATAGTGATAATGCTGTTCAGGCAGGTATCAATAACCTTGCATTCCAGTATAATGTTCCGCTTGTTAAATCGGATGTTCAGTATAACGGCAACACCTTTGAACCGCTTTATATGCAGGCTGTTAAGGATAGTGAAGACGGCAGTATGACTGTTATCCGCCTTTCAGAGCAGGACGGCAAACGCGGCAGAATTGTTCTTGATCAAAAGGTTAAGCTTCTCAATATGATTGAAGAGATTGAGGGCGAAACAGATGTTATTGAGTATAAGCCGTTTGAAATTATTACGCTTGGAATTTTGAAATAAATTCGTCTTTGAGTATCCACTTAAACAGGATAAAGCAAATTCCAAACCATAAAATGGAATACGGCAGGCAGATTTGTCCAAGTATGTTAAACGGCACACCGTTGTAATCCCATACATTCATATTGAGCGACATGTTGAAGATTACGCCGAAAACAAATTCAACTGCCGTTATAATAGCAGCACCTAAAAGGCACTTCTTTAAAAGATGTGCCTTTTTCATTTCCGAGGAAATGAAAACCAATATCATCAGTATGATTCCGCCTGCAAAAAACATACTGTAATGTGTTCTTCCCCGTGATAGTATTTCAAGTGTGCAGTATCCCTGACCGCCTAATAAAAATAAAAATGCATAATATAAAAAATATCTCATATTTGTATTATTGGTTTCTGTGTGTTAAAATATCATAAAAAAGAGGTGTCGAAATGAAATTATCCGCAAATGCAGAAAAGTTAATAAATCTTTTGTCTGAAAACGGCTATAAGGCTTATGCTGTCGGCGGCTGTGTTCGTGATGATCTTCTCGGCATGCCTGAAAAGGATATTGATATAACAACCTCTGCAAAGCCTGAATCGGTTGAAGAAATCTTAAAACAGAATAAGATTAAGGTTATTGAAACGGGCTTGAAGCACGGCACGGTTACTGCTGTTTTGTACGGCGAGCCTTATGAGATAACAACATTCAGAAAGGACGGAGAGTATAAGGATAACCGCCGTCCCGAAAGTGTTGATTTTGTTGATGATGTAAAAGAAGATTTGTCCCGCCGTGATTTTACAATCAATGCAATGGCTTATAATCATAATGAGGGGCTTATTGACTTGTTCGGCGGTAAAACGGATTTGGAACATAGAATAATTCGTGCTGTCGGCAATGCAGATTTAAGGTTTAAGGAAGATGCTTTGCGCATTATGCGTGCGCTCCGCTTTTCCGCAACGCTCTGCTTTGCTATAGAAGAAAATACAAAAAAAGCTATTTTTGAGAATATGCATCTTCTTGAAAATATCGCCTATGAAAGAATTTTTACAGAGCTGAAAAAGCTTCTTGTCGGCGATAACGCAATGCAGGTGCTGGATGAATATAGAGAGGTTATCGGCGTTATTATTCCCGAATTAAAGCCTGCATTTGATTGTGTGCAGAATAATCCTTGGCATATCTATAATGTTTACGGGCATATCATACACGCAGTTGACTCTGCGCCAACGGATGAAATCATCCGTTTAACAATGCTTCTGCACGATATCGGAAAGCCGTCTGTTAAAACAACGGATGAAAAGGGGATAGACCATTTTAAGTTTCACGCGCCTGTCGGTGCTGATATAGCAAAAAAGGTGCTGAAACGATTTAAAGTAAGCAATGAGATTTATGATAAGGTTACAACGCTGATTCGTTATCATCAGGGTGTAGAAAATGTTGATGATATAAGAGTAAAGCGCTGGCTTGCAAAGATAGGCGAGGATTATACAAGGGCATTGTTTAAGGTTCGCATTTCGGATTTGCTTGCGCATAATCCCGAAAAAATCGGCTATGAGGTTGAAAAAATTAATGAACTTCTGCAGGAGCTTGAAGCTATCGTTGCAGCAGGCGAAGCCTTCAAAATATCCGATTTAGCCGTAAACGGAAATGATTTAATCGCCCTTGGCTATACCGGAAAAACAATCGGCGAAAAGCTGAAAGAAATCTTAATGCTTGTTGTTGATAATAAACTTGCGAATGATAAAGATAAAATTATTGCATATTTAAAATAATTATTATATGGACGGGCATTGCTCGTCCGTTTTTTATTTGTTAAAATTTTTTTAACACGGTTGACAAATGGAAAATAAAGGTTATAATAAGAATTAGCACTCATCGGAGTAGAGTGCTAATTTATAAAACACAGGTGATTTTTATGAGAAAAAAACAATTTAAGGCAGAATCTAAAAAGCTCCTTGATATGATGATTAATTCTATTTATACAAATAAGGAGATATTTATTCGTGAGCTGATTTCCAATGCGTCAGACGCCATTGATAAGCTTTATTTTAAATCCTTAACGGATGACAGCGTTGGTATGTCAAAGGGCGATTTTGAAATAACAGTTGATGTTGATAAAGATACCCGCACAATAACAATTGCCGATAATGGTATTGGTATGAC
>JAIDLO010000123.1 GCA_029050995.1 Eubacterium sp.
TTAGAAGAGTTATAATAAAGGAAAATCCGTTCTCGAAGGAGAACGGATTTTTGTTTTAAAAAAAATTATTATACAATTCAGTGAAGTTTTCTTTGATAAAAACTGTCATTGGATTTTGCGGATGTGTCGTTAGGTTGAATTTGTCTATAGTTGATATTAAATCCTCTAAAACAAAATTCATTTCTTTTTCCGATATTGCATTTAAAGGTTTAATTTTAAACAATCCTTCTTTTTCTTGTTCTTTAAAATACTGGTATAAATCCGGTATTTTTGTTACTCTGTCAATTTTAATGCAGTTTTTACAGGTGTATGCGCAATTTATTTGTGTGGGCTGTTCCACATCCGATATATCATCACATTCGTACAAGTATCCTGTTTTACCTTTGTATGTTTTTTCAAACGCATTCTCAAAATATTCAGAATAGATGATGTTGCCTTTACTGTCAAATCCATACGGATACCAGCTGAAAGGCTTCGGTACAGGCTTAACGGAATATAGCAAAGCAACTAAAGGATTTGTTGAAAAATAAACATAGGCTTGTCCGTGTTCAGATAATATGGGCTTTAATTCCTTTAAATCTGCAATCGGACTTCCGTGATAAAATGTCATTTATTATTCTCCTTTTCGGTGTTGATTTATCTATATTATGATACCATATCTTGCAGAGAAAATAAAGGACAGATGATTTTCAAACCATCTGTCTTTTAATTGCATTATTTGTTCAATTTCAATCCATCTTTAAAAGCGTTGCCAACTCTTTCTGTAACTTTATAATAACCATGCGTATATGGATCAAATGCAATGGCATTAACTAATTCAATATCTACATTTTCTCCGTTCATAACACTTTCATCAGCAGTTACATTTACTACTTTTCCTATTACGCCACAGCCATATTCATCCGCTTGGTATTCGATAAATTCACATTCAAAACAAATTGGAAATTCGTTTATAATCGGTGCATCTACATTTTCGGATTTTGTAGCTGTTAACCCACTATTTTCAAATTTGTTCGGCGTATTGTTTCCGGATACAACGCCAAAATAATCTGCTTCAACAACATGCTTACTGTCAGCTATACTAACTGTAAATGCGTTTCTTTTCTTAATGTTTTTAACTGTTTTATGTGTTTCCGTCAAGTTAAGTATTACTTGATTTCGTGACAGCATAGTTCCCCAAGCTGCGTTCATAACATCAATACTTCCATCCTCATTATATGTTGCTACCATTAACACCGGCATTGGAAATATTGCTTCTGAAGTTTCAATGTTTTTTCTCATTTTAAAGTCCTCCTATATTTATATTATAAGTTTCACATTGCATATTTATGACACATTAAAATCTTGATTTCTCATAATTGTAAGGAATACTTGTTCCTACAACTACATCTTCTATTTTTTTTATAATCAACCAATCGTCCATATTTCCCTGATGATCAAAATCCAATGGTGTAATTTCTTCTGCATCTTTAAATTCAACTAAGCACAAGCATTTTTTGTGCCATCTTTCTTTTTGTTTGTCTGTTAACTGTAATTTGCTATTGTTATCTTCAATCGTTTTTGTTATTTCATCTTCTGATAATTTAACATAATTCTGAACATCGGTAACAACTGCCTTTGCAGTTATTTTCTTTGTTCCTTTTTGCATAAAATAGAGTATTTCATCTTTAAATACTCTGCTATGCGGTATTTTTCTTCCGGCAGCACCTCTTATAATCATTGTTTTACTGCCGTCTAAAATTTTTAATAATTCTTTTGACTTGTCATCACAATATACTAAATGTACCATGTTTTGTTTTCCTTTGCATTTTAACAAATTATTATTTGTCAAATCAATTATATAATAA
>JAIDLO010000124.1 GCA_029050995.1 Eubacterium sp.
TTGAGATGGCAGCCTTGCTGACGCAAGGCAACAGTGAAAAATTCTAAATTCGCTTTAATACTGCATTTTGGCAGGTTTGGATTACTCTTTATTGCCTACATATTGATTATTACCTGAATTAATGCTAAAATATTCCGAAAGGTGATTAAAAAATGAAAAATGTTGATATATACACAGACGGTGCCTGCAGCGGAAATCCGGGCAAAGGCGGCTGGGGTGCTGTTCTTGTTTACGGAAGCAAAGAAAAAGAAATAAGCGGTTCCGACGCAGATACAACAAACAACAGAATGGAGCTTACTGCTGTTATTGAAGCGCTAAATGCTTTGAAAGAGCCATGTAATGTTACTTTAACAACCGATTCTAAATATGTTTGCGATGCCATAAATCAAGAATGGGTTTATTCCTGGAAGAAAAACAATTGGAAAAAGGCAGACAAAAAGCCTGCCCTTAATGTTGATTTATGGGAAAAGCTCTTGGAGCTTCTTGAAACGCACAATGTTACATTTGTTTGGGTAAGAGGTCACAACGGTCATCCATACAATGAAAGATGCGATACACTTGCTGTTAATGAATACCTAAGGCAATAAAGAGAAATCCAAACCGTGGTTTAAATTGGCTGATTTGCCCTTACTCTGTGTTAAAAAGCCTCGGAATACGGAAAGTATTCCTGCGTTTTTGTGCCTTGATTAAGAACAAATCAGCTCAATTTAAACTGCGCAGCACCAAAATGCTTGGAGTAAAGATGAATTTGGGATTTTGAGATGGCAGCCTTGCTGGCGCAAGGCAACAGTGAAAAATTCTAAATTCGCTTTAATACTGCATTTTGGCAGGTTGGGATTTCTCTTTATTGCCTATGCTTTAATGTATCCGATACCCAAACCAAGCTTTCCCCCATTTAACATATATTCTTTAGCTGATTTTTGAAGAGATGTTTCCTGCTTGTAGCAGTTAACATCTTTTTCTTTTTTGCCGAAAATTCTTTCTATCGCCTGTTGATCTTCATCAACGGAATATGCAATATTAAATAAGGATTGAAATTTCAGAATATTGCTGTTTTCATCCATAAATGCTTTGTTTTTATCGTACAGAAGCCAGCTTTCACAAAAGAAATATTCAAATTTGAATTTCGGAAAATACTGCTTAAAGAATGCTTTAGCCTGATTGATAGACTGAACACACGCATTATAATCCAGCTTTTCTCCCTGCGGTATATGAATATAAACTGCATTATCGCCGTATTTTATGGGAAGCTTTTTATAATTCAAAGTTGGATTCTTGCATTTAAAAAGCTGAAACTGCAATCTTCCGATTTTGAAAAGCTCAAATGCCAAATGGTTTTTTATCCAGTTATATTGGTGTAGTCCCCTGTTGTCGTTATTTTCACACCATATTCTTATATCATCCATAGTGTCAAAAAATATTTTATCATCAATTCCCTTTTCTCTGTACTTACCATAAGTAATGTCGGAAGCCATAATCGCACAGGCAAGCCTTGTTAAATCATTTTTAGATTTCAGGCAGCCTGTTCTTTTTCTTGCATATTTCCTTGAAAGACGCAAAATACTGACCTCATTTTTATCAATGAGGTCAGTAACTTGCATTTTGAGATTATTTTCTAAATTAAGCTTTTCTATAAGTTTTGTATACATAAAAATCCTTTACAGAAGAATCAATTTTTACTTGATGTATTTTCGGAGGATACTGCTGTTTTTTCATATTTGCTGTGAAGACCGCTTGATATGATAAACTTTGGCTCATCGTGTTTGATTTCATATTGATCAAGCAGCGGAATAATTTCCTGTGAGAGCAGAACTTGGTCAGCTTCTTCATCCTGAATAACAAATTCCGTTTGAGCATCAAGATATTTAATCCTGCGTTCAAGCTCCGCTGTTCCCTCTAACTCTTCGCCTTCAAAGAAAATATAAGTTCCTTTAACTGTGATAATTCCCTCATATCTGTTTTCAGGAATTTCAACATACACTTTCTTTGTTGTTGATTCCGTTGTTCTTTCATTTCTGTTTCCGATAACACCGCTGAAATAAAGACCGCAAATCAATCCAACAATAATTACAATTGTTAATATAATCCAAGGTGCTTTGCTCTTTTTCTTAACCTTTTTAAAACGATGACGAACAAGATTAGGCGCATTTCCCTCAGAATGCGTTACAACAGACATAGCATCCATATTCGTTGTTTCAAGGTAAGAAGCATCCGTTTCTTTATGTACAACAAGAGGGCTATCCAATTTTTCAAATTCTTCAGACATAACAAAAATCCCTTAAATTCTTTTATTTTATGTAGTATATCATATTATTAAAATATTTTCAATAATTCATTGAATTTTGTAAATATTACTGCTATAATTTTAATAAAATAATAGTAGATACAGGAAGTGAACCTATGAGAATTTTAGCTTTTGATATCGGCGGAACAAACATCAAATATGCCCTCTGCGATGAAAATTTTAAACTTTCAGATAAGCATTCTATACCAACTGACGCAAAACAAGGCGGTCAGTTCATCATAAACAAGGTAATAGAAATCATTGAAAGCTATGAAAATATAGACAGAGTTGCCATCAGCACAGCCGGTCAGGTTGATTCCGAAAACGGTATAGTGGTTTATTCAACAGATAATATTCCGTATTATACAGGTATGATGGTTAAGAAAATTATTGAAAATAAAACAGGAACTCCTACTTATGTAGAAAATGATGTTAATGCTGCTGCAACGGGAGAAGCTCAATTCGGTTCTGCAATCGGCGCGTCTGATTTCATTTGTTTAACTTTCGGAACAGGTATCGGCGGTGCAATCTATCTTAACAATAAATTATATAAAGGCTCCTCCTGCTCTGCCGGAGAATTCGGCCATATCATTACCCATGCAGGCGGAAGACCTTGCACCTGCGGCGGAGAGGGTTGCTTTGAGCAGTATGCTTCTGCTTCATCACTTGTTAAGGCAGTAAAAAAAGTTACAGGAAAAGATATGAACGGCTTTGAAATATTCAAAGAGGAAAACTTCAGTAATCCTGAAATCCGCCATGTTATTGACAGCTGGATTGATGAAATCATAATCGGTCTGAAAAGCTTAATCAATATATTTAATCCGTCCTTGATTGTTCTGGGCGGCGGCATTATGAATGAAAAATATATCATTGATTTGATAGACAGAAAGATTTACAAACAGCTTATGAACAGCTTTGGAAAGGTAAACATTGTAAATACTAAGCTCGGCAATGATGCAGGTCTTCTCGGCGCTGCTTACGAAGCTTCCAAAATCTGAATTGCAAAAATTTAAGCACCTCATATGAGGTGCTTTTTTAATTCATCAACTGTAAGATTGATATTGTTTCTCAATTCAAATTTATAGCGTTCCATATTGATATCACTATGCTCTGTTTCCTTACTCCATAAATGAATTGTCCACGCATCATTTCCAAAATAAGCAGGTATCAAAACACCGATTACAGCCATTTTAACCTTTGATAATACATCAAAATCATAAACAGCCGTTAAAAAATATCTGAAAAGAAAATACATAGCTATATTTTCGCAGATTTTATTTTCGGCAAATACAGGCTTTGAATTATGATTATTAACCTTTTCTACCCATTCATTATTGATTACTTCAGGATTGTTAAAAACATCAAAAAATTGGGTTTCTGAGCCGTTTTCTGTATAATTATCAAGTTCTTTTTGAATATCCGCAGCAAAATCCAAAAGATTTATCAATCTCTGTTTTATATCTTTTTTCCTGTTATGTATAATTGAATACGCTTTTTTTCTGTAAGTAAGCAATTTAAAATACAGCTCTGCATCTATATCATTTAAGCTTGGAGGCAGAGCGTTTATTTCTGTATCAAAACTGAAATCCTCAGTTAAATTCCACATCATATCGCTTGCAACGGGGCAGGAAAAGGATATGCCCATTTCTCTTGTTCCGCCAAAATCATTTATGAAGCGCGGAAATGTTCTGCATGTGTATGGGGTATGCTCCCCGCCTATTGCGATATGCATATCACAGAGATTTTCACTATTCAAAAATGGGCATCTTTTTTTATCAGCAAGACGGAAAATGGTATTTCCGAACTCATCCTTATCAAGAACGCTGTCTATTCGCTCTCTCAAGCTGCCTGAAAGGGTTTTATAATAGGCAAGTGATTCTTCATCAGCATCTACTTCCCAGCCCTGACAGCAGCTGTCCGGACAAGCGCCTGCAATACATTCAAAATTTTTATAAAAAGACGGAGTAACAAGTTTCATAATTTTTTCACTTCTTTAATCAATATAAAAGGGAGATATTAAATCTCCCTTAAATTTTTAGCCCTTTAATTTTTTCTTTATAGAATAAAGTGTTTTATAGCATTTCTCGCTGGTATTGAAAAGCTTATTCATAAACGGATCGTAAACAATATAAAGCTCATTTACAAATTCAACAAATTCGGGATTAAAGCCTTTTTTAAATCTGTAAACACCGTATTGTGGATCATTCTCATCCTTAAATCCGGAAACACCTCTGAAATCATAAACCTCACAGCCGCTTTCAAGTCCCCATTTCATCATTTCAAACTGAAGCTGATAATTCGGCATTAAGTTTCTGTATTCATTAGAGCTTCCGCCGTAAAGATACCATACCTTGTTTCCGTATTTGATAGGCATAACGGCTGCAATCGGATTACCCTCATACTCAGCAACAATGATTCTTGCATGATCTTCGCCCATACAATCATAAATCTTTTCAAAATAAGAAATCGGACGGATAAAGAAATCATCCCTTGAGCCGGTTTCCTTCATTATTTTATAGAAGGTTTCCATATCGGCTTTAGTTCCAACTCTTGTTGTTACACCTTTTCTTTTTGAAAGCCTTAAATTATATCTTGTTTTTGAATTAAATGAAGCGATAAGCTCCTCTTCATTTTTGTTTGCAATATCAAGTCTGAATACATATTTGGGCTGAACAACCTGATCAATGCTTTCAATATTTTCTTTCATCTGATATCCAAGCTCTTTAACAATTGACTTGAATTCTTCATCTGAAACAGAAATATCCGGATCCATTCTGAAAATGAAAGCTTTATACTTTTTAGCTACTTCTGCTGCCTTTTCAGTAAGCTTTTTAAGAGTATCCTTATCATGCTCATCACAAACAAAGCCTCTTGGCGCATACATAATATATCTGTTGAAAATCGGTACTTTTCTTAAAAGAACAAGCATAGCACCCTTAATTTCTCCGTTTTCTTCAACAACAAGCATTTCATTTTCCCAATTAGACTTAACCTCTGCCCATTCGGGAGACTGCAGAAAATGTGATTTTTTATTTGTTTCCAAAAACGCTTTTAATTTATTATCTTCCATATTTTTTACCTCAAAATATATTCTATAATTAATATATCATATTATTATAAAATTACAAATAGTTTTTTACATGAACAAGCTGATTGTTTTTATAATAGGTTCTCGGAACTCTTAAAGCAACTCTGCATGGCAACTCATAATTAAAGGAATGTGCAGCATTTGAAACCTCTTCCATAGAAAGCTCGGCTTCCTCGCTTTTTCCGACAAGGATTACTTCACTGTTCAAATCAACATTTTCTATATCCGTTATATCAACCATAAACTGATCCATACAAACGCGTCCGACAATCGGAGCAAATTTTCCATTGATTAAAACTTTTCCTAAATTAGAAAGGCAGCGTGGATAGCCGTCTGCATAGCCAACAGGAATCGTTGCAATAACCCTTTCTTCTGTTGTTACGAAAGTTCCGCCGTAGGATATTTCTCTGCCTTTTTCAAGCGTTTTTATATGTGAAATATGCGTTTTCCAGGTCATAACAGGCTTGATTGAAAGTAGCGCTTTATCAACCTCTTCCGAAGGGTACAAACCATATGTAACAATACCCATACGGCACATATCAAAGTATTCATCAAAATTCATAATACCTGCCGAATTGTTGATATGCTTAATCGGAACATCAATTCCCCTGTTATCAAGCATTTCAATGAATTCTTTAAATCTTGTTCTCTGTGCCTTAGCTTTAGTTAAATCGGTTTCATCAGCAGTAGCAAAATGAGAAAATATGCCCTCTGCTTCAATATTCGGAAGCGAAACAATCTTTTTGCATATATCAGCACTTGTCACATTAACCTGAAAGCCGATTCTGCTCATACCTGTATCAATGCAAAAATGGAAGAAAGCTGTTTTATTCTGCTTAATAGCTTCCTTTGATAACATTTCTGCATCTTCATATGAAAAAATAGGAATTCTTATATCATATTTTACAACATCTTCAAACAAAAACGGAGAAACATAGCCAAGAATTAATATAGGCTTCTTTATATCTGCCCTCTTTAATTCCAAAGCCTCTTCAACACATGCAACACCAAAGAAATCACATTTATCATCCAATAACTCTGCAATCTCTACAGCACCATGACCATAAGCATTAGCCTTTACAACACAAAGAATTTTTGCTTTGTCTGCAAGTTTAGCTTTAACCTGATCAAAATTGTATTGAACAGCATCCAAATCTATTGCTGCTTGAGTACGAAAATACATGGTAAATAACCTCAAAAAACAAAAAATATATAAATTACTGATTATCTAAAAACACAGAAAGATTGTTTAAGTCAATTTCATAAGCAACAGAAATATAATTATCAAAATACTCATCAAGAGTGATACTTTCTTCATGTAAAACCTTTGCAAGACTTTCATCAGCGATATAGCGAATATGCCAAGGTTCATACATAGTACCTGTAATATGCTCCTTGTTCGGCGGATTCTTAATCATAAAGCCATATTTATAGCAGTTTTCAGCAATCCAATCATATACAACCTGACTATTACTCACATAAGCACCGTCAACGATAAGACCGCCGCCCAAATCAAGAGCAAGCCCTGTATGATGCTCGCTAAAGCCGGCAGGTGCACATCTTTTCATTGCAGCTTCTGTGCCCTCACTCTGCGTAAACTGATCAATTAAAGCAAGCTGATCGGAAAATCTTCTGTAGCCTTGTGAAGCATAAATGCACACATTTTCTGCTTTCGCCTCTCTGCACATTTTATAATAGCTTTTGCGCACTTTTTTCGCAATATAAATCTGACGCTTTTTGGATACATACGCTTTATTTAAAAGAACAAGCTCATCCGCAGGATAAGAAATTTTATTATAGCGATTGAAAAGAACAGGTAAAGCTGATTTACCCGGTAAAACCTCACAGAATATTTCTGCGATTTTCTCATTACCATTATAAATCTCAACAGTAGCAAAGCCTGTTGAATTCGCAATAATTTTGCCGTTCTGCAAAACGGAAATAACATAAGCATTCAAGCTAATATACCTGAAATTCGTTTCAGAATCATTAAGCTTTAGCCAAACAATTTCGCCGGCATTAAGCTTTATAGGCTCATTTATATTGCTTATGATATTAACCATTAAAAACTATCCCTTTCATTGCTAAAGATGAAATCTAAAGACTTGTTTCGAAATTAAATATATCTGCAAGCAACATTATTGCTCTTTAAATATGAATCTGCATAGCTTCCTTCTTTGCAATAAATCGTTAAATCAGGACAATTGTCAAAAGCATTTTCCTCAATCTGAACAACAGTTGGCGGAATATATAATTTTCTTAATTCAGTACAGCCGGCAAATGCATTATTACCGATATGAAGAAGCCCGTCATAAAGCTGAATATGCTTTAAAGAAATGCAATTTTCAAAAGCAGAATCAGAGATAAACTTAATGCCTTTAGACATTTTTATAAACTTTAAATCCGTACAATTCATAAATGTTCTTGCAGAAATATGACGAATCGTATCAGGAAGATGAACTGATTGTAATTTTCTATGACCAATGCCATACGAAATATTTGAAACCGTAATGCCAGCAATACTCTTTTTTATATTAATATTTTTTAATTTAATACTTGATTTAACAGCAGTTGCATAATTCTCAAAGACATTATATGAAATTCTGCCTGTTCTTACTCTTCTGTATTCAACCTCATCAATAAGTCTTTCATCAGTAAAGCGAGTTCCGAAAACAGTATCAATCGTTTGCTCAAGCAAAACCTTTGAGCTGCCCTTTGCCATTATAACATCGCCGGGCTTTACAATTTCAGAAAGATGCTCATTAAGCTTTTTCCTTTTGGATGTATAAAAACATGAATATCCATGCTTTGAAATTATATTATAGGTTTCTTCAATATTTGAACCAAAGAAAATCATATGATCCGCAGGATTATTCATAACTGTTGCCGCAATATCCTTATGAACATCTTCAGCAAGGTCTCCCATACCTGTAATATCGCCTATAATAGCAATCCTTTTCGCATCTTTGGAAGCTTTTATCTTAGATAAAACCTCCATTGATGATTTCATAGATTCTGAGGATGCATTGTAGCAGTCCATATATAAATGAACACCGCATACATGATTAAGATTTTGCCTGATACCGCTTGTTTTGAAATTAGCAAGGCCTTCAGCAATATCTTCTGCGCATATACCAAGATATTCTCCAATGGCAAAACAGCAAACTGCATTTAAAATATTGTGTGCGCCAAGAACATTCAATAAAACTTTTGTTCTTCTTCCGTTATGAACGACATCAAAAATGGTTTGATGATGAATTTCTTCAATATTTTCAGCATAATAATCTGCAGCTTTATTATCTTTTGCATAGGTTATGGTTTTACAATTCGGCGTAGCTTTTGATAGCAAAGGATCATCAGCATTAAGCAGCATTACACCATTGTCCGTCATACCTTCGCTTATGCCGAGCTTATTTTCCATAAGCTTTTCTCTGCTGCCGAAATTACCGATATGTGCATCGCCGATATTCGTCAAAACAGTAATTTCAGGTAAAATCATACGGGAATGCCTTGAAG
>JAIDLO010000125.1 GCA_029050995.1 Eubacterium sp.
CTATTATACCAATCTTACTATTCTGTGACTTTAATCTTACAATTTCGTAAGATAACAAAACGAAAGGATACCCACAATATGCGGGTATCCTTTTTTATTTTTTACATTAAATCAGTTACCATATCTGCAAACTCGGTTGGGTTTTCAATCTGAAGTCCGCTGATGAGGCGAGCCTGATTATAAAGTATCTTTGTATATGCTTTTAATGTATCTTTATCCTTTGCAAAAAGCTCATAAAGCTTTTCGGCAACCTTATGATTTGAATTGATTTCAAGCACAAGCTGCGCCTTCATACCTTGATTTCCACCAGGCATCTGGCTTAACACCTTTGCCATTTCAAGAGATACAAAGCCCTCTGCTGAAAGGCAGACTGCGTGATTGCCGATTGTATCCGTAAATTTAACAGCAGATACCTCATCATCAAGGAAGCCTTTCATTTCTTCAAGCATATCCTTTGATGCTTCGTTCTTTTCATCAAGCGCCTTTTTCTCTTCTTCAGAGCTTAAATTCAAATCATCCTTACAGATATTTGCAAATTTCTTGCCGTCATATTCCATAAGCATCTGAATTGCAAATTCATCAACATCATCCGTAAAGTAAAGCACATCATAGCCCTTTGCTCTGACAGCCTCTGTTTGCGGAAGAAGCGCAATTTTCTCAGCACTTTCGCCGCAGGCATAATAAATCGTTTCCTGGTTTTCAGCCATTGCTTCAACATATTCTTTCAGCGTTACATATTTATTTTCCTTAGAAGATTTGAAGAGAATGAAATCTTTAAGATTTTCCTTTTCCATGCCGTAATTTGCATAAATGCCCCATTTAAGCTGAACACCAAAGGTTGCAAAGAATTTTTCATATTTATCTCTGTCATTATTCAGCATTTTCTTGAGTTCATTCTTAATCTTCTTATCAATAGCCTTTGCAATGATTTTAAGCTGATAATCCTGCTGTAAGATTTCACGGCTGATATTCAGGCTTAAATCCGCTGAATCAACAATACCCTTTACAAAGCTGAAATAATCAGGCACTAAATCAGAGCATTTATCCATAATCAATACGCCGTTTGTATAAAGCTGAAGACCTTTTTCATATTCCTTGGAATAGAAATCATATGGCGGATTGGACGGGATATACATAAGCGCATCAAAGGTTGCCTGTCCTTCTGTTTTGGAATGAATCACGGCAAGCGGATTTTCATAATCCATAAATTTGTTTTTATAGAATTCGTTGTAATCCTCTTCCTTAATTTCGCTCTTATTCTTTCTCCATAACGGAATCATTGAATTGAGCGTATCAACAGTAACCTCTTCCTTATACTCGCCCTCTTTTTCTTCATCCGGAACGGAATGTGTCATAGCCATTTTGATTGGGTAGCGGATATAATCACTGTACTTTTTAATCAGCTCGGAAAGTCTGTACTGCTCAAGGAACTGAGAATAATCATCATTTTCGGTATCCTCTTTAATATAAAGCGTTATAACTGTTCCTGCCTCGTCTTTTTCACATTCCTCAATCGTGTAGCCGTCTGCACCCTCAGAGGTCCATTTATATGCCGTATCGGCACCGAAAGCCTTAGACACAGCCTCTACCTTTGATGCAACCATAAAGGAAGAATAGAAGCCGACACCAAACTGACCGATAACCTCGATATCATTTTTCTTTGCTTCCTCATTATCATTCTTGAAATTGAGAGAGCCGGATTTTGCGATTGTGCCGAGATTTGCTTCAAGCTCTTCGGCAGTCATACCAATACCATTAT
>JAIDLO010000126.1 GCA_029050995.1 Eubacterium sp.
CTATTATATTATATATAAAGATCGTTGTCAATCGTTTTTACCAAAAAAATTTGTAATTTCTTACAAAATTTTTTCAAAAATTTCTGTAATATTGCACAAGGGAAATGTAAAAGAATATTTAGTGTGAATTACCGCTCACACCACTATATATTGTGTCTCTGTGTTTTTCGATAAAAAACGCCACTGATGAGAACTCATCAGTGGCTAATCTTTCATTCAAAATATATTTGTTTAAATTCATACATGGCTTCCACATTTTCGGAATTAACATTTATCGTTGTTAATGTGCAGCTTGGAATAATTTCTTGCGGTCTGCCTGCGTTATATCCACTTGGACTGCTTAACTGATAATATCTGCCGTTATAAAATGAACACATATTATTTCCATGCTGATGAGAACAAGATAATAAAGTTATATTATCATTACCTTTTATAGCATTATCAAACAGTTCATTCTCACTTATATCAGCATAATTATTATTATCAAACATTTTATAGCCTTCATAAGCCTTGCCATTCTCATAAGCTTCTTTGAACTGAGGTGTAGGCATATGACAGAAAACGCTCGTTTTTACATTTCTTTCATTAACGCCTTTAACAAGCCAATCAATCTGACTTTGCTTAATGTAATCATAGCTTCCGATCACTCTTATTTTGCGGGAATTAGAGTCCAAAACAGCTAACGAATGAACAAGCTTCTGCTGATAAAACAAATCTACAAAAAGCTGCAAAGCACCATCTGTTTCCTTAACATTACCGCAGACAAAATTTTTATATTTCATCATAAAGGCGATGACATCTTCGTTATCTCCGTCCATTTCGCTATCGTTATTGCCCGGTGCAAATGTCCAAGGAATATTATAGTTTTCAATAATTTCCGCAAAACAATCTATAGCTTTATACTTATCATATTCGAGGCTCAGATTAAATCCGTCAATCAAATCTCCGTTCACTACGATAAAATCGCACGGCGTTGTATCAAGAACCCTTTTTATACCTTCAAGCGTTTTAACATCATTATCGCAAGCACCATTTAAAAAGTGGGTATCATTGATTTTAAGTACCTTAAAGTAACCACTGTCATCTACATTAAAAGAAGCCCTATCCTTAACATATATTTCTTCATAATTATTAACCGCACCTGACTTGTCGCAATTAAATCTGAAAAGAAAATATCCTCCAACAGCAATTACGGCAGCCAGCACAACAGACAGTAATACTGCAGCAATTTTTATAAACGATTTTTTCTTCATAATCATCACCTCTTAACACAATTCTATATTAAATAAGAAATCGTGTCAAGAAATGAAAATATTATGCACCTTGACGCATAGAGAGCTTAAGCTTATCGGCAATCATTGCGATAAATTCACTATTTGTTGGCTTACCTCTTTGAGATTGAATCGTATATCCAAAATAGGAGGAAAGGACATCAACATCGCCTCTATCCCAGGCAACCTCAATAGCATGGCGGATTGCGCGCTCTACTCTTGAAGATGTTGTGTTATATATTTTTGCAACTGTTGGATACAGAAGCTTTGTAACAGAGCCGAGCATTTCGGAATCCTCAACGCAAAGCTTAATAGATGTACGAAGATACATATAGCCCTTGATATGTGCAGGAACGCCGATCTGACGCATAATTTCGGAAATAATAATTTCAATATCATTTTCAGAGCTGTCCGAGGTCAAACGCTTTTTCTTCTCATATTTCCACGAGGTAAGGCGCTCTATTCTTTTTGCAACAGTCTGCGCAGATACAGGCTTTATAAAATAGTAATCCGCACCGGCATGAATCATCTGTTCCTCAAACTCAGCATTATCCATTGCAGAAACAAGAAGCGTCAACGGCTTTTCGGAAAGCGAATCTGCGATATGCTCCAACACATCAACACCATCTGCATTCGACATAAACACATCCATAAGCACTGCATCAAAATGCTGTGTATCAAGAAGCGACATTACTCGCATACCGTCTTTTCCCGTAAGTACGACATCAAAGCCTTTTGCTTCAAGCTCTTTCTTACATTCCCTGCCGAAAGATGCTGAATCATCAGCAATAAGAACTCTTAAATTATTTTTCATAGTAAAACCTCCAAAGTGTCAATTTTTCCAAATTTTACCATATCATTTATAATTTTGCAAGAGTATTTTAATA
>JAIDLO010000127.1 GCA_029050995.1 Eubacterium sp.
AGGTGTCAATCCTTTCTTCAATTCGAAAGCGCTTTCTTACATTAATGCGCACTTCTCCCTTTTATAGTATGATTATTAAACAAGTTAATCGAACAAGGGGTGTTACTGTGGCGGCTGAATTTGAATTTAAAGATGTTTATAGCATTGATGATTTAATAAAGCTTGTTGCAGTGTTAAGAGCGCCCGGCGGCTGTCCTTGGGATATTAAGCAAACCCATGAATACATAAAGAAAAATTTTATTGAGGAAACCTATGAGGTTATAGAGGCAATCAATAAAAATAATTCTGATATGCTCAGGGAAGAGCTTGGAGATGTTCTTCTTCAGGTAGCCCTCCATTCTCAGATGGAAAGCGAAAAGGGCAGCTTTGATTTCAACGATGTAGCAAATGATATCTGCCAGAAGCTTGTTGTTCGCCATCCTCATGTTTTCGGCAATGTAACTGCTGAAAATGAAAAGGAAGCGTTAAGCAGCTGGGATGCTGTTAAGCTTAAAACGAAAGGCATGAAAAAGCAAAGCGAGGCTATATTGAAAGTACCTCGTGAATTTCCTGCCCTTATGAGAGCGCAGAAAATCCAGCAAAAGGCTGCAAAGGCAGGTTTTGATTGGGATGACATTTCCGGTGCAGTTGAAAAATTGTATGAAGAGATTAACGAGTTAAAGTGTGCTTTGGCTGAGAATAACAGTGAAAATATCGAAGATGAATTCGGCGATATTCTATTTTCTTGTGTAAATATTTCAAGATTTATTGATGTTGATTCAGAAGAGGCGCTTACAGGTGCAACTGATAAATTCGTAAATCGTTATCTGATTGTTGAAAGACTTGCACAAGAGAAGAATATTGATATGAAAACGGCTTCAATAGAGGAACTTGATGTTCTTTGGAATAAAGCAAAAATAATTGCCGAAAAGGCTAAAATGGAGGAAATTTAAATGAATAAAACTGAACTTGTAGCAGCAGTTGCTACTAAAGCAGAACTCTCAAAGAAAGATGCAGATGCAGCAGTTAAGGCTGTTATCGACGCTGTAACAGAAGCTCTTAAGGACGGCGAAAAGGTTGCTCTTGTTGGCTTTGGTACATTCGAGGTTAAAACTCGCGCAGCTCGTACAGGTAAGAACCCACGCACAGGCGAAGTTATCGACATTCCTGAAGCAAAGGTTCCATCATTTAAGGCTGGTTCAGCTCTTAAAGATGCTGTAAAATAATTAAAGAAATGATAGCCGTCACAAATGTGGCGGCTGAATTTTTAGGTGGAATTATGCGACTTGATAAATATTTAAAGGTATCCAGAATTATAAAAAGGCGCACTGTTGCAAACGAAGCCTGTGATGCCGGAAAGATTGAGGTTAACGGCAAAGTTCAGCGTGCTTCTTATGATGTTAAAATCGGCGATCGGATAACGGTTAATATGGGAAATAATTCCCGTTCCTATCAGGTTGTTGAGGTCAGCGAACACGCGCTTAAAGAGGATGCCGCAAAAATGTATAAAATAATATAAGTATTAACATTAAACGATTACCTGCTTCATATACTTAAGCAGGTGATTTTTTTATGGAAACAAAACTTAAAAAGGCGCATAATCTTTGCCTTGAAAACAGGTGCGGTTTAAAATTAACAGGGGTAACAGATGTTGATTCCTTTGATGAAGAAACAGTTACGGCTTATACGGATTATGGCTGCCTGACAGTAAGCGGAAGTAAGCTTCATGTTGAAGAATTGAATTTGGATACAGGCTTGCTGGAGGTAACAGGGGAGGTTACCGCTCTTGTTTACAGCAGTAAAACAGAAAAAAGCCAAGGCTTTCTTAAAAGGATGTTTTCGTGAACGATTCAGTTGCAATTTTTCTTTTTCTTGGTTTTGGCATTGGAGCCATTTACGATATTTTTCGCTTTTTTCGCTTAATTTTTAAAAAGAAATGGATAGAATTTTTGCTGGATTTCTTCTTTTTCTTTACAATATCTCCCATTATTTTCCTTTTCTTGCTAAGCTACAACAATGGTCAAGTAAGGCTTTTTTACTTTACAACAATATTGCTTGGATTTCTTGTTTATATCCTTACCTTGTATCGTGTTACAGGATATATTTTTCGCCCTGTTGCTAATGTTTTCAGATTTATTTTTAAAAAGATTTCAAAAAGTTTCAAAAAAGTGTTGCAAAGTATAAATAAAGTGTATTATAATATGTTAAGGCATAGCCCTTTACGATTTTTGAACAGTAAAAAGCTTAGAAAGAAGAAAAATCCAGGTGGTTTAAATGAAGAAGACTTTTCAGAATTTAATACATAATAAAAAAGCTAAGTTTATTTTGCTTGCCGGAATTATTCTTGGTGTGTTTTTCTATTGCTGCAGCATTGTTATAGGTCAAATTGCTGATATTAGCAGGCTTAGTTCTCAAAAAGCTGCCTATGCGCAAGAGCTTGAAGAGCAAAAAAAAGAAAACGAAGAGCTTGATGCGATTCTTGAATCGGATGATAAAGATAAATATATAG
>JAIDLO010000128.1 GCA_029050995.1 Eubacterium sp.
GTTTTTGATGATATGGAATCTAAGTGTGCTTCTTTAATCGGCAAAAACGGAAAGGGCGTTCAGGTTGAGTATCAGGATTTTGATAACATCCTTGTATGGTCTTCGGCAAACGGCGGTCCGTTTGTTGCACTTGAGCCTTGGACAGGTATTTCAACCTGCCTTGATGAGGATGAAATTTTTGAAAATAAAAGGGGAATGACTGTTCTTAATCCGAATGAGCAGGCTTCCTTCAAATTTAAAATAACACTTATTTAATTGTGTGGTGACAAAATGAATTACGGATTTTTCAGAGTTGCGGCGGCATCTCTTAAACTAAAGGTTGCAAACCCAAGCTATAATAAAGAAGAAATTAAAAAGGCGATTGATAAGGCAGTAAGCGAAGATGTAAGGCTTCTTGTTACGCCCGAGCTTTCCATAACAGGCTATACATGTGCTGATTTGTTTTTTACAAAGGCATTGCAGGATGCAGCAGACGAGGCATTAGTTGATATTGTTGAATATACAAAGGAAAAGAATGTTGCCGTTGTGCTTGGTATGCCGGTTCCGTTTTATAACAGCCTTTATAACTGCGCTGTTGTTGTGCTGAATGGCGAAATACTTGGAGTTGTGCCCAAAACCCACATTGCAAATTATAATGAATTTTATGAAAAGCGTTGGTTTGCTTCAGGCAGTCAGTTCAAAACCTGCCAGTATATTGACAAATGGTTTGGCAGATATGATACTGCAATAGGAAATCAGATTTTTGATTTAGGCGGCGGTGCTGTGCTTGGCATTGAGCTTTGCGAAGATTTGTGGGTATCCAATCCGCCAAGCAGTACGCTTGTTCAGCATGGTGCAAATATAATTGTAAATCTTTCTGCAAGTGACGAATATGTTTCAAAGGCTGAATACAGAAGAGATTTAATTGCCAATCAGTCTGCAAGGTGTATCTGCGGTTATGTTTATGCAGGTGCATCTGTTTATGAAAGCACAACGGATTTGGTGTTCAGCGGTGCTACGCTTGTTGCTGAAAATGGTGCTGTTCTTGCAGAGGGCGTAAGATTCAGCAGAGATAATGTGATTACAATTGCTGATATGGATATAGAAAAATTAAAGGCATTGCGTTTAAACAATATGTCCTTTGAAAATATTTCTGATGATATAGGATTTTCCGAGCTTTATGAAAACAAATTGGTTAATGACAGTAATGATTTGAGGTATCGCTTTGTTGACCCGCATCCGTTCGTTCCTGCCGATGATGAAAAAAGAAAGGAACGCTGCAGGGAAATCTTTTCCATTCAGGCAGCAGGTCTTGCGAAAAGGATTGAGCATGTCGGCTCTTCGGGTGCTTTGATCGGCATTTCGGGCGGTCTTGATTCAACGCTTGCGCTCCTTGTTGCTGTTGAGGCTATGCGCATTCTCGGCAAGGATAATTCCGATATTCTCGGTATAACCATGCCCGGCTTCGGTACAACAGACAGAACATATAATAACGCAATAGATTTGATGAAATGCCTTGGTGTAACCATCAAGGAAATCAGCATTAAGGACGCGTGCATTCAGCATATGAAGGATATAGAGCATGATGCTGAAATCAAGGATATAACTTATGAAAATACGCAGGCAAGAGAACGCACACAGATTCTTTTTGATATGGCAAATAAGCACGGCAAATTGCTTGTCGGCACAGGGGATTTAAGCGAGCTTGCAATGGGCTGGTGTACCTATAACGGCGATCATATGAGCATGTACGGCGTGAATGCATCTGTTCCGAAAACGCTTGTGCGCTATCTTGTTGAATATGTTGCGGGCATAAGCGAAAAGAAAACGGCTGAAATTCTTTATGATGTGTTGGATACGCCTGTTTCTCCCGAGCTTCTTCCGCCGGATGAAAACGGCAAAATTGCGCAGAAAACAGAGGAAAATATCGGCCCTTATGAGCTGCACGATTTCTTCCTTTATCATTTTGTCCGCTTTGGATTTACAAAAGAAAAACTGCAGATTCTTGCAGAAAAAGCTTTTAAAGGAAAGTATGAAAGCAATGAAATTTCAAAGTGGCTTGAAGTGTTCTTAAAACGCTTTTTCATCAGCCAGTTTAAGCGAAGCTGTAT
>JAIDLO010000129.1 GCA_029050995.1 Eubacterium sp.
TATTCTGTATAAAAGGAGAATAAATCATGGAAACAAATCTTACAAACAATAAGTCACTTCTTGATTGGCTTGATGAAAAGGTTGAACTTTTAAAGCCGTCAAACATCGTGTGGATCGATGGCTCAGCTGAGCAGATTGCTGCACTTAAAGCAGAGGCTGTTGAAACAGGCGAAATGATTAAGCTTAATGAAGAGCTTCTTCCTGACTGCTATCTTCACAGAACAGCTGAAAACGATGTTGCTCGTGTTGAAGACAGAACACTTATCTGTTCTAAAAACGAAAAGGATGCAGGCCCTACAAACCATTGGATGGATCCTGAAAAAGCATACAAAATGCTTTATGATATTGCTGCAGGTTCATATGAAGGCAGAACAATGTATATCATTCCTTACTCAATGGGTCCTGTTGGCTCTCCATTCTCAAAGTATGGTATTGAAATTACAGATTCTATCTATGTTGTTCTTAATATGAACATCATGACAAGAGTAGGTAAAGCAGTTCTTGATGCTCTCGGCGATTCAAACGACTGGGTTCGCGGTATGCACTGCAAATGTAATGTTGATCCTGAAAACAGATGGATCTGCCAGTTCCCAGAGGACAATACAATTATTTCTGTTAACTCTGCTTACGGCGGAAATGTTCTTCTTGGTAAAAAGTGCTTTGCACTTCGTATAGCTTCTTACCTTGGTAAGAACGAAATGTGGCAGGCTGAGCATATGCTTATCCTTGGTCTTGAAAAGCCAAACGGCGAAGTTAAATATATCTGCGCTGCATTCCCAAGTGCTTGCGGTAAAACAAACCTTGCTATGCTTATTCCTCCGGAAGGATATCAGAAGAAGGGCTACAAAGTATGGTGCGTTGGCGATGATATTTCCTGGATCAGAAAAGGTCCGGACGGTCGCCTTTATGCTATCAACCCTGAAAACGGCTTCTTCGGTGTTGCTCCGGGAACAAATATGAAATCAAATCCAAACGCTCTTAAATCAACAATGAGCGGCACAATCTTTACAAATGTTTGCCACAACCTTGATAACAACACTGTTTGGTGGGAAGGTCTTGACAAGAATCCTCCAACAAATGCTATCGACTGGAAGGGCAATCCTTGGAATGGTGCAGAATCAACAGAGAAGGGTGCGCATCCAAACTCAAGATTTACTGCTCCTGCAACAAACTGCCCATGCATTTCTTCTGAATTCGAAAACCCACAGGGTGTTCCGATTTCAGCTATCGTATTCGGTGGTCGTCGTGCTAAGCTTACTCCGCTTGTTTATCAGTCAAAGAGCTGGAACAACGGTGTATTCGTAGGTTCAATCATGGGTTCTGAAACAACTGCTGCTGCAACAGGCGCTGTTGGTGTTGTTCGTCGTGATCCTATGGCTATGCTTCCATTCTGCGGCTACAATATGGGCGATTACTGGAAACATTGGATTGAGATCGGCGAGACTCTTGATCCTGAAAAAGCTCCGAAAATCTTCAATGTTAACTGGTTCCGTAAGGATGACGAGGGTAACTTCCTCTGGCCTGGATTTGGCGACAATATGCGAGTTCTTGACTGGATTATTGATCGCTGCGAGGGCAAGGTAGATGCACAGGAAACAGCTATCGGTTATCTTCCATATGCTGATGATATCAACCTTGAAGGTCTTGATATGACTAAGGAAGATCTTGAAAAGATTCTTGATGTTGATAAGGCTGCTTGGGAAGAAGAATTCAAGGGTGTTGAAGAGCTTTATGCTAAGTTCGGCGATACACTTCCTGAAGAACTCAGAACAGAGCTTGAAACAGTTAAATCTAACCTTTAATTAAAACAAAAAGCCCAAGGGATTTTCCCTTGGGTTGTTTTTTGCATAAAAAAGAGAGGGCGTAAAACCCTCTTTCTTTTTTATCTTTTTTTGCTGACAACAGAGCTGTACGCTGAAGTAACAGAGCTTTTTGAATTTTTAACTGCTCTTATTTTGTATTTGTAAGTTACGCCCTTTGCTGCAGTATTTGTTGTAACCTTGTTTGAGGTTGTCGTGTTTCTCAGCTTGTAAGCTTTTCCGCCTTCTGACATATAAATCTGATATTTATCAGCACCGGTTACCTTGCTCCAGGTAATTGTAAATGTTCCGTTTTTGTTTAATGTAATTTTAACATTGCTTGGCGTCTGAAGCTTTTTGTTGTTCGTTGCTGATTCGGCATTGCTGTAAGCAGATGATTTTGCAGCTCCCTTGCTGTCTATCGCTTTTATTGCGTATGTGTATTTCTTTCCGTATGCTGCATTTTTAAGGGTTGCAGAATTGGTTTTAACTGTCTTTAAATAGCTGTAAGAACTGCCGTTTTTATGATAAATCTCATATTTATCTGCACCTGTTATTTTATTCCATGAAAGCGTAAAGCTGCAATCGTTGTTTACTTTAATGGATTTTAACTTCGGTGTAACAAGCTTTATGTTGTTTGTTGCCGAAACAGCGTTGCTGTAATCAGATGCTATTGTAGCTTTTTTGCTGTTGATTGCCTTGATTGCGTAGGTGTATTCTTTTCCGTATGTTGCATTTTTAAGGTTTGCAGAATTGGTTTTAACCGTTTTTAAGTAACTGTAGGTATCGCCGTTTTTATGATAAATTTCATATTGATCTGCACCTGTTATTTTGCTCCATGAAAGAGAAAAGCTGCAATCGTTATTTACCTTAATGGTGCTTAACTTTGGCGTAACAAGCTTTATATTGTTTGTTACGGAAACGGCGTTGCTGTAATCAGATTCTTTTGCGATTCCTGTGCTGTTTGCTGCCCTTATTGCGTATGTGTATTTTTTTCCGTACTGCGCATTTTTAAGGTTTGCAGAATTGGTTTTGACTGTTTTTAAATAGCTGTAGGTATCGCCGTTTTTATGATAGATTTCATATTGATCTGCATTTTCGATTTGGCTCCATGAAAGTGTGAAGCTGCAATCGTCATTCACTTGAATAGCGTCTAACTTTGGCGCATCAAGCAGAATATAGTTTATTACGGAAACAACAGAGCTTTCTGCAGATGTTATATCCTTGTTTTTAGAGCTTTCGGCAACCACTTTATAGGAATAGATTACACCGGGTTTTGCTGTGCCGCCTGTTGTAAAGGATTTTGCGTTTGTTGTTTCCAATAAGCGCCATGCGGTATTGGTTGTGTCGCTGATATAAATTTTATAAGTGTCTGCACCGGTAATGCCGCTCCATTTTATAGTAACCGTTTTATTTTCATTCAAGGTTGCTGTAGGCTTCGGTGTACCAAGCCTTATATTGTTTGTTGCCGAAACAGCGTTGCTGTAATCAGACGGTGTTGCAGCATTCTTGCTGTTAATCGCCTTTATTGCGTATGTGTATTTTTTTCCGTATGCTGCATTTTTAAGGTTTGCAGAATTGGTGTTAACCGTTTTTAAATAGCTGTAGGTGTCGCCGTTTTTATGATAGATTTCATATTGATCTGCATTTGTAATTTTATTCCATGAAAGAGAAAAGCTGCAATCGCTGTTTACCTTAATGGTGTTCAATTTTGGCGTAGCAAGAACAGGTGCGTCATTCGGCATATTCTTGAAAACAGGAATGGAAAAAGTAATTGCACTGTTGAGCGAACCATTGTTTTTGTATGCATTATATGTTTTAACAGATTCGGTTGCTGCCGCCTGAATATTTGCCATATATTCGTGGCTGTGCATAGAGCCGGATTTTGGATTTACATTGAATTTCTGAAGATATCCGGTGTATTGATCTCCAAAGTTATTTGCAATCCATTTTGCGCCGTTGTAGATTGTAAGATAAGGGTTTGTCCAGGGTCTGTTGTAGGTATCCTTTGCGGCTTTTTCAACAAAGTAATCCGAACGGATATAGCCCGTGTAGGTTTTGCCGCCAACAGATACATTTGTTAATTTAACCCATTTGTAGCCGTCTGACTGCTTTGCTGTGTATTCGAAAGTTTTAACGCTTGTTCCGCTCGGAAGTGCTGTTATGACACTGCCGTTAACAGGGGATTTTCTTAAATTAACGGATGCACCTGTGCTTGTCTGTATATGCGCACTGCTGCTCGGTGTATGAGATGCCCATTTTAATCCGTCTGCTGCCCCTGTGTTTGCAGCGATATTATAATAATTGTAGATGCCTTCGTAGCCTTTGTAGGTTCCGCTTGCACCGCCGGCTGTAGCCTTTGCGCCGCCAACCTCCTGAACGATTTTGGATGCAAGATAATATGCGGAAAGGCCGCTGTTTTTAGCGGCATCCATAATCGCTTTGGAATATTTAATGGTTTTAGAATCCTTTTTAAATGTAACGCTTTTTCCGTTTTTGTCTTTATAGGTTATGTTTGCGTTGTGCATCCATGTTCCGTTCAAAATGCTTTCAACGCCGCTCTGCGTTTGATCTGAATTATATAAGGTTGATTCAAACTGGAAAATGTACTTTTCATCAAGGAAATTTCTTGGGTCCAAATAATATTCAACAGCTTTTTGAGAAGCCGAAACCCAGTTTGGAAGCTCCATAACCTTTGGTGTTCCGTTTTTAGAGCATTTAGAGCAGGTGCAGTAATAGCCCTTGCCGTTGTTTCCGCTGTAATTCTGAATCAGCTGCTGGGAATGAGATTTTCTTTCCTGTGAAACAGAATGGGAAAAATCTTCGCCAACCTCAAGCACTTCAAAATTCCAATTCGAATGTGCCTGTTTCAGCTTGTTTAAGGCAGATATATAGGATTCAGGGAAGCCTTTGCTTCTGAGCTCTGAAGAATAATTTGTTGCTGCAGCTGCAGGGAAAACCGGAATAATGAGCAATATAGACATTAGAGACAAAAGTATGCTTAAAACTCTTCTCCTCATTTTTGGAACTCCTTACAATAATTCTTATAATAATTAAAATATCAGTCGCATAAATGATAACATTATATTACCGCATTTGTCAACATTTTTTAACCTTTTTGTAATAATTTCGAGCCATAGTTGCTTTTTAACCGAGTTTGTCAAAAAATTAACAGCATGAGGAAAAATATGTATTGATTTTAGAGCAGATATAGAAT
>JAIDLO010000013.1 GCA_029050995.1 Eubacterium sp.
GATATAAGCAGCATCCTTACCAAGACCATTAAGGATAACTCTGAGTGGCTCTTTACGAACCTTATTAGCTGTTCTTGCGATACCGATAGCACCTTCAGCAGCAGCAAAGCTTTCGTGACCAGCAAGGAATGCAAAGCACTTTGTTTCTTCGCTGAGAAGTCTTGCGCCAAGGTTACCGTGACCTAAACCAACATTTCTCTGCTCTGCAACAGAACCAGGGATACAGAAAGCCTGGAGACCGATACCGATTTTTTCAGAAGCTTCAGAAGCAGTTTTAACACCGCTCTTGATAGCAACTGCAGCACCAAGTGTATATGCCCAGCTTGCATTTTCAAATGCGATTGGCTGAACACCTTTAACGATAGCATCTACATCGATGCCCTTTGATAAGCATAAATCCCTTGCTTCTTCAAGACTTGAAAGACCATATTCTGCAAGGCATTTTTCAATTTTAGCAAGTCTTCTTTCCTTGCCTTCAAATTTTACATCATTTGCCATTTTTGCGTCCTCCTTATCTTATTCTTCACGAGGGTCAATATATTTTGCAGCATTTGCAAAACGACCGTAATTACCAATGTTTGCCTTATAAGCTTCATCAGGTGTTTTACCATGGCGGATATCCTCAAGCATCTTGCCAACCTTAACGAATTCGTAGCCGATAACTTCGCCTTCTTCGTCAAGAGCCATGCGTGTAACATAACCTTCAGCCATTTCCATATAACGAACGCCCTTAAGCTTTGTTGAGAACATTGTACCAACCTGGCTTCTGAGACCTTTACCAAGGTCTTCAAGAGCAGCACCGATAACAAGACCGTCTTCTGAGAAAGCACTCTGTGAACGGCCGTAAGCAAGCTGCTTGAAGATTTCTCTCATAGCAACATTGATAGCGTCACAAACAAGGTCTGTGTTGAGGCACTCAAGAAGTGTTTTGCCGGGAAGAATTTCTGCAGCCATAGCAGCAGAATGTGTCATACCTGAGCAGCCGATTGTTTCAACAAGAGCTTCCTCAACAATACCTTCCTTAACATTAAGGCTGATTTTGCAAGCGCCCTGCTGAGGTGCACACCAGCCGATACCATGTGAGAAACCGCTGATGTCACTGATTTGATAAGATTTTACCCATTTTCCTTCTTCAGGAATTGGAGCCGGACCATGATGTGGACCTTTTTTAACAGTACACATCTGTTCAACTTCATGTGAATAAGTCATATTTAATACTCCTTCCAGTTTTTATAATAATTATAAAAATTACCAAAGCTATTATAACGAATTAATGCCGTATCTTCAAGTGTAATGTGATAAAAAATTGTCATATTTTTATATTTTTAACATATTGCTTGAAAATGGGTATTAATAAATAGGGGTTATCGGTCAATGTGACAAGCAATATATCAAATTAGTAATACAAAAATGGCGGAAACACTTCCGCCATTTTTGTAATAAAATTACATAGGAATTTGGTTGATACTTAATATCAATTTTGGAAAGAAATCGAATTTCCAAAATTTTCTAAAAATTGTTTTTTTGAGCCAATCCTTACATATGAAGCTGAATGCAATCAGTCATTCTCATATATGCAGTTAATCTGTATATATGAGAAATTGTCAACAATAGTATAAAAACATTTATTGTTTATATCCCAAATTACTTCGGTATCATATATTGAAAGCGAACCGATAACTTTATTTTCCTTTATTTTCCTTTATTTTCAATTCGCTTAAATTATTCTCTAACAGAATAATTTTTATTAGCTTTATATTGACAACCAGTATGATCAGCTAAAACATAAGTGTCTTCTTCGGGGATTTCAATAATCGATAAGGTTTTGCCATTTTCAAATGTAATAATATTGTTTTCAATACTGTAAATAGTAGAATCGTAGAATTCTGTGTAAAAATAATCAAGTTCATCATAATCAATATTTGAAGAATTCCAATAATAGCACATATTATCATTTGAAAAATACATAGCGTTAGACAAATATTCCTCATCAATGCTTTCATTATTAGAAGGCCATGATTGTATTGTCCAAATGCTTGATTGTAATTTGTTTTTTAATCTATCAGTTTGGCATTTAAGAAAAATTTCATGGGAATCATTTTTATTTGTAATATTTTTTATTAGCTCAGCTTTCGTATGGTAGATTTGCTCTTCTCCACTAATATCCTCAATAATATATTCCCAAGCATTATCTTTGTAAGTTCTATAAAAATATTCAATTGCATAAATGTTTAAGTTTTCAGAATCAATCTTGCAAATTAAATCTGTATGTAAAACCTCGCCGTTTAAATTATCTTCTCGTATAATATCATTTAAAATAATATAATTATCAATTATTTCATATTCTGATGTGCTTTTATTACTAACCATTAACCATGTTTTCACATATGTTTTTTCATCCAAAAAATTTATGTAATCGAAATATCGTCCTTCTCCTCTTGCCGGACCATAATCTTTTGTATCATTAATATACCAAGTACCATTGCGTAAAACATCTAAATTGATTGTTACTTGTTCAGATGGCTCGTTACTGTTTATATTAGATGATTCATTTGCCTGACAAGATGTAAACATAAAAATTAGTGCTATGCATATTAATCCTGATATAAATTTCTTCATGATATTCTCCAATCTTTATAATTCTAATTTAATTAGATTAAATATAAATATTTATCTGTTTCAAAAAAACTAAACATTATTACCAGCGATAAAAATCATCATAGCTATCTTTATACAAGTTCTCGGTTTCGTTCCAATCATTAAGACATATACTGTCTGCATTTTTCAAGAATTCCTGGGATTTTATTATATTCTAATTCCCATTCAGAATGTTTTTTCTTGTAATTGTTCATTATTAACACACGGATTGTAATGAAAATTGCTCCCGGAATAATATAAAAGATAAGACCTATTAAAGATAAAATTATCCAAAACATTGTTCCGCCTGGCTTAGTAGGCTCGGATGTCATAATAGACCAATACTGATTTTCCAATTCTACAATTTCATTGTAATTAGGCATCTGAGTATCACGCTGAAACATCAATTTTACATAGTTTGTAGTTTCGGTAACAGAATAAAGTTGATCATAATTCCAGCCACCACGCTCTAAATGGGTGTCCTTACTATGTACCTCTTGTGTTGATTTCAGTGTCCATCCAAAACTTTGAAATGCATCAATTGCATTTTGTTCTTCTGACGGCGATACTGTTAAGCTCTGACTTTCAATCATTTTTTGTTTTCTCCTTTTTTTCATCATTTTTTGATTTTTGCATATTATAACAAAGCAAATGCTTATTGTCAATAGTCATTTACATAGTAACACTAAGTTTAATATACATTTAGTAAGAATTACAATATATGATGGCGGTGATGATTATGGATATAAATTTTACTAATAAATATAAAAATTTGGGACTTAACATTGCGTATTACAGAAAACGAAGCGGATATACACAGCTTGAATTCGCTGAAATACTTGATATAGACCGTTCTCACATTTCTGCAATGGAAATAGGAAAGAACGCACCATCACTTGACTTGATTTTTAAAATATGTGAGGAATTAAATATAACTGAAAAAGAATTATTTGATTTCAGATAGAAAAAAGCACTATGCAGATGAATTACTGCATAGTGCTTTTTAGTTGTTTTTTAGAAGTTTGTTTCAATGATTTTTCTAACCATTTCTTCTGTTGGGAAATCACAGCAGATGATTCCGTAATAGTTTTTCTTATTCAGCGGATAGTTTAAGAACTGTTTATTGATATACTTTCCGTTTCTGTAAGGGCCTTTGATTCCGCCTGACGTTGAATGATAGTGTAAAATATATTCCCCTGCAAAAGGCTTTGCCTGATCAAGAAACGGCTTTATGCAATCGCTCCAGCGAGGGAGCGGT
>JAIDLO010000130.1 GCA_029050995.1 Eubacterium sp.
CGGTAAAACAGCGGTTGCCGCAGGCGTTTTATACACGGCTGTCAAAAACGGATTTCAGGGTGCTTTAATGGCGCCAACGGAAATCCTTGCCGTTCAACATATGGAAACTATGAGCAGAATGCTTGAGGGAACAGGCATTACGATTGACCTGCTTACAGGAAGTACACCTGCAAAGGAAAAACGGGAAATTAAAAGCAGGCTGATGAACGGCGAAACAAACCTTGTTATCGGCACGCACGCGCTGATTCAGAATGATGTTGAATTCCAAAATCTCGGCATTGTTATCACAGACGAGCAGCACCGATTTGGCGTTAATCAGCGAGCAAACCTTGCTATGAAGGGCAACGAGGTACATACGCTTGTTATGAGCGCAACGCCTATTCCGAGAACGCTTGCGCTTATGATTTACGGTGACCTTGATTTATCCATTCTTGATGAACTCCCTGCAGGCAGACAGAAAATACGAACAGATGTTGTTGATTCACGCTACCACAAGCGTATCTATGAATTTATCAAAAAAGCGATTGCCCGTGATGAGCAGGCATATATCGTCTGCCCGCTTGTTGAAGAGGGCGAAAGCGATTTAAAACCTGCAACCCAATATGCAGAAATGCTTTCGGAAACTGCCTTTAAAGGCTATAATATCGGACTGCTTCACGGTAAAATGAAAGCAAAAGACAAGGAAAAGGTAATGACTGCTTTTTCGGACGGAGATATTAAAATTCTTGTTTCAACAACGGTTATTGAGGTTGGCGTTGATGTTCCGAACGCAACCGTTATGGTTATTGAAAACGCAGAGCGCTTTGGATTATCACAGCTTCATCAGCTTCGCGGACGCGTTGGCAGAGGTGCATCACAATCCTATTGTATTCTTGGTTCGGACAGAAAAGGCGAAACCGCACAAAACAGACTTTCCATTATGAAAAATAATTCGGACGGCTTTAAAATTGCGGACGAGGATTTAAAGCAAAGAGGCCCCGGCGATTTCTTCGGCAACCGTCAGCACGGTTTGCCCGATTTGAAAATTGCAGATATGCTTACCAATACAGAAACGCTTGCCCTTTGCAGACAAGCGGCAGATGAGATTCTGGCAAAAGACTTTAATCTTGATTTGCCGGAAAATAAAGCACTTGCAAATGCAATTTCAGATATGTTCCGAAATTCCGTTGGAAACTAATGTACAACGGACGAGCAATGCTCGCCCCTACGATAGTTTGTAGGGTGCGATGCCCAAGCAATGAAAAACGGGCGGATAATATCCGCCCCTACGATTTAGAAAGGTAAAAAATGATTAAACTAATTGATGATATAAATCAGCTTTCTGTTTGCCTTGATATTATTCATAAAAGCTTTGAAACCGTAGCAAAGGAATTTCATTTTACCAAGGAAAACTGCCCAAGGCATACATCCTTTATGCCGATTGAAAAGCTTGAAGAGCAATTCAACAACGAATATCAAATGTTTTTATATTCTTATAAGAACAATTATGCAGGCTTTTTTTCTGTTCATATTGAGGATAACTCTTTAGAACTTAACACACTTGGCGTTCTTCCCGAATATCGCCGCAATGGAATCGGAAAAGAAATAATTGATTTCAGCAAAGAATATGCAGCTACGCATAATTGCAGTACAATAAAAATCAGCATTGTTGAAGAGAATACAAAGCTTAGAAAATGGTATGAAAGCCTTGGTTTCAAGCATACAGAAACAAAAATAATTCCCGATTTACCATTTACAGTAGGATATATGGAATTAACATTAAAGAGCATTTGAATAATCAAATGCTCTTTTTTTGTTCTTTATTCATTTGTCGGCTCAGGCTCTGTTACCTCTTCGCCGTAAACCTGAATCATAACTTCCTCGCCCTTGGCAATTTCATCCCCTGCTTCAGGTGCCATACCATTTCTTTGACGAACGGTATTTGGTGTATTATGATCATCATTATAAATCGTTACAACACGAACCTTAAAGCCCTCATCTTCAAGAATTTTAACAGCTTCATCCTTTGGCTTTCCGCCGACATCGGGAACATGAAGCAATTCTATTCCCTTGCTGACTGTAAGCGCAATCTCTGTTCCCTTGCTGACTTGTTCGCCTGCCTTAACGCTCTGCTTGAAAACAACACCCTCTTCATACTCAGCTGAATACTCACTTTTAAAGCTGAATTTAAACTGCGCATTCCAGGAAGCCTGGTTTTTAATTTCAGATTCGGTATATCCTGCTTTGCAAAAATCGGGAACTGCTACCTTTAAAATTTCTTCAACAGGCGCCGTTGTTGTTTCAGGCTCCTTCTCCGGTCCCTTTTTAAAGTATACGGCACAGAAAATGGCTGCCACAAGAACAGCAACAGATGCAGCAATAGCAACAATGGCTTTAATCTGCTTTTTACTGTCTTTCTTCTTTACAGCTTCCCCGCCGTCTTCTCTTGCTTCCTCAGCCTGCGGAGTAGCAGAAGAAGCATTAACCGCATTGGCAACAACAGAAGGTGCAGCAGAAAGCAACTCTCTGAAATCATCAACACTCTGAATTCTGTGTTCCGGATAAATCTGAAGACCGCCGCCAAGCGCGCGGATAACATGCGCAGGTATTCTTTCAGCGATACTGTTTGGAATCATTAATTTATCATTAACAGCTCTTGCAGGAGCTTCCGGCGGATTTGTTCCAACCAACGCACGATAAATACAAGCTGAAAAAGAATAAATATCTGTTGCAGGGCATATTCTGTGGTTATTATCATACTGTTCAAGCGCGGTATATCCGGCAACAGGTCTGAACGCAAGCACGCTTGAAGCCTCATTACATTCCCCAATGCAAAATCCCGCAAGGCGAACCTTTCCGTCTCTGCACAAAACAAGATTATCCGGATTAATTTCGCCATGAATAATGCCGTTATCATGCAGTGCTTCAATCGTTGTAAGAATCGGCATAAACATCAATCTTGCCTTATCCCACAAAATATTATTATCTGTATTTCTTATAAGGAAATCATGAAGCGAAACACTATCCATTTTTTCACAAACGGCATATGCAGTTTCATTTTCTTCAAGAATATCAAGCACGGGAATAACAGCTGAAAGAGAATTCAAGCCCTTGAGCGTTTTCCAAAGCTTGATAAAAGAATCCTTATATACAGCAAAATTCTTTTTATATCTTTCTCTTACATGAACATCATTATTTCCCTCAAGGCGATTGCAGATTCCGCCCGGTAAAAATTCACGAATGGTTACAACCGCATTTCGCTCTGTATCATAACCGATATAAACAACCGAATCGTTTTCAACGGAAATGGAATTTCCAACTACATAACGGTCTGCAAGCATTGTTCGGCGTGGAAGAAAAATTGTATCCGTAACAGAATCATTATCAAATCCGCAATTTCTGCAAATACAGCCCGCAGTTAACGGTTCAAAGCAATTCATACATAAATTATCAGTGTAGCCCATTTTTTCCTCCGAATATAATAATATATTATAGTTTATCAATCAAACAGGCATTTGTCAAGAAAAGTAAACCATACATTTATTGATTTCAAACAGTTTATAGTATATAATTAAATTGTTAAAATATTACGAGGTGATACTATGAATTTTAAAACTCTTCCGAACGGTATGTGCGACGGCTTTGTTATTCTAAAAAAATGCGAAGTAAAGAATTCTAAAAACGGCTCTTCCTATCTTGATCTTGTTTTAGGCGATAAGGACGGAGAACTCCCTGCAAAGGTTTGGGATTATACAGACAACGGCTTATACGAAGCCGAAATGATTGTTAAGGTAAGAGGAACGATTGAGCAATATAACGGAAAGGATCAATTCAGAATTGCACAGATTCGCCCTGTAGCCTCAACCGATGATTATAATCTTGCAGACCTTGTACCTGCAAGCGAGGTTGGCGGAGAGCAGGTCTTCAATATGCTTTTAAAGCGTGTTAACGCTTTTAAGGATAATGATTTAAAACGAATTGTGCTTTCAATTTTAGAGGACAAAAAGGATCTGCTTGTAAACTGCCCTGCCGCATTCAGACTGCATCACGCTATGGTAGGCGGCTTAATGCTTCATACAATGTCTATCGTTAGAATGGCAGAGGAAATCTGCAAAATTTATCCGAATATAGATAAAGAGCTTTTACTTTCAGGTGCAATTCTGCACGATACTGCAAAAACATGGGAATTTGAGCTCAGCAAAACAGGGCTTGTTAAGGGCTACAGCACAGAGGGCGAGCTGATCGGTCATCTTGTTAAAGGCGCAATGTATGTTGAAAATACAGCGGACAAGCTTGGTATTAAAAGCGAAAAGGTTGTTTTGCTTCAGCATATGATTCTGAGTCATCACGGCGTTCCAGAGTTCGGCTCTCCTGTCAGACCAATGTTTTTAGAGGCAGAGATTTTATCTTCTCTTGACTCGCTTGATGCAACTATATTTGAAATCAACAATGCAACAGGCAAGGTTAAGGCAGGCGAATTTACAGACAGGCAGTGGGCGCTTGACAATAGAAAGCTTTATAATCACGGGCTTACAAATAACGAACACAAAGTTAATCTTGGAGAATAACAAATGGAGAATGTATTGGAAAGCTGGGCTGAAATAGCCATAACCGTTAAAACAGAAGATATTGAAACAGCGGGAAGCATTGCAAATATGGTTGTTCCCTACGGAATTTACATAGAGGATTATTCTGCACTTGAAGCGGATGCGGCTGAAATATCACATTATGATTTCATTGACGAAAGTCTGCTGAATAAGGACAGAACAAAGGGTATCATTCACATTTATGTTAACCCGCACGAAAATCCGCTTGAAGCTGTTTCCTTCATAACAGAACGGCTGAACAGCGAAAAAATAGAGCACGAAATCAAAATTGCAGACTGCAAAACGGAGGATTGGGTAAACAACTGGAAGCAGTATTTCCACGCTATGCCGATTGGCGAAAAGCTTTTGATCCGTCCGCTCTGGGAACAAGAATACGATACAAACGGAAGAATCGTGCTGAACATTGAACCGGGGCTGGCTTTCGGAACAGGCAGCCACCCGACAACAAAGCTTTGCTTAGAAACGCTTGAAAAATATATTGACGAAAATTCAACCGTACTTGATATCGGCTGCGGCAGCGGAATCTTATCCATCGCGGCGCTTCTGCTTGGAGCCAGATCCGCTTTCGGTGTTGATATAGACAAGCTTGCCGTTAAAACAGCGATTGAAAATGCAAAAGAAAACGGCTTTGAAGCACCTGTTTTTGATGCAGTTAACGGTAATCTTTCAGACAAGGTAACAGGAAAATACAGCGTTATCGTTGCAAATATCGTTGCAGATATTATTATGCAGTTCAATAAAGAGGTTGGCGAATTTCTTGAGGACAACGGCATATATATTACAGGCGGTATCATAGATATAAGAAAAGACGAAGTCATCCATTCATTTGAAGAAAACGGATTTGAAATCATTGCCAACTACGAAGAAAAGGGTTGGAATGTTTTTGTTTGCAAAAGGAGATAAGCTTTGGATACATTTTTAATTACTGCAGGAATTATACTAGCTGCATTCATTCTGCTTTTATTTATCATCTGCGGATTTGTTTACAATCAGATTGTCTGGCGGAAAACGATTAAAATTCCCGAATTCATACTGAAGCTCGTTGCAGGAAACGATATGACGCCCGATCATTTTGAAGAAGATGCCCACAAGGCAGAGGCAATACTCTTTCAGCGCATTACAAGAATTGAGGAATATATTTCCGATAACGGCGAAAAGCTGATTGCAAGAATCGTTGAGCCTGAAAAAAGCAACGGCAGACTTATCTTAGCCTGCCATGGTGCACGAAGCTGGGGTATCGGCGAATTCTGCTTTATTTCAGATTATTTTTATAAAAACGGCTATACGGTTATTATGCCCGACCATAGGGGCTGCGGCGACAGTGACGGCAAATATATGGGCTACGGCACACATGAATCCATAGATGCATACTATTGGGTAAATTATGCAAAGCAGCATTATCCCGATATGGATATTTTTCTTTTAGGTGTTTCCATGGGTGCAGCAACCGTGCTTATGATGAGTAAAAATGCAGAAGACGAAGCAGTTAAAGGAATCATAGCAGACTGCTCTTACACCTCACAATGGGATGAATTTTCCTATCAGCTGAATACATCCTTTCATTTGCCGAATTTCCCGATTATGAATATCTGCAATTTATACAGCAGAATTTTGACGGGCTACTCCTTTAAGGATGCCTCCCCGCATAATGCAGTTCAGGAGGCAAAAAAGCCGATTCTTTTCATACACGGCGGAAAAGACGATTTTGTGCCGACCTATATGGAGAAGATTTTATATGACGCCTGCTGCACGGAAAAGGAAATGCTTGTTGTTGAAAACGCAGTGCACGCACGAAGCTATTATACAGACCCGACAACATACCAAAAAGCAATCGAAACCTTTATGGATAAATACTGCAAAACAAAAAGCAGCGCTTAAAGCTCTGCTTTTTGTTTTTATTATAATTAAAACTGCTTATCTACATTTCTCGTTATTTGCAACGAATTATCCGAAGAAACCGCTGTACCATAGCACCTTAAATATTTTGAACCTTTTTCTGATTTAACTGAAATTTTTCTATTTTGATTTACATTATCATTTCCAAGACACTTAAAAACTTGTTTTAATTTTAAAACAGCAATTTCTGTTTGTGAAAATTTTTCAGTTGAACAAACTAAGACAACTAAGTTTTCATATTCACCTTTGGGATATGAATTTTTTAGGATTTCATATTCAGATGTTGTAAATGTAATATCCCATCTATTTGAAGTTTTGTTTTGACTTACAGGCTTTGCACTATATTTAACAAATAAGTTGAATTTTCTTTCATTGGTTTCAAATGTGACAATTTTATAATGATCACTATTATCAAATATTGCAGGAGTAATTTTCTTTTTAATTAAATATGATAAAAGAGCGCCAACATAATAATCAATTTTTCCAATAGCCATTCTTTTTC
>JAIDLO010000131.1 GCA_029050995.1 Eubacterium sp.
ATATAGTTAATCAAATCATAAAAAAATGCGAACATTTTGTTCGCGTTTTTTTATTTTCCATGCTTGACAAAGCAAGGCTTCTTTGCTATAATATGCACTAATCCGCTTTAAAGTGATTAGACTTTAAAGCGCTAAAGTAAAAAGGAGATGTTAATTATGGCACCAAGAAAAGGTAGTTTAATGACAGTTCGCACAGATGTTAAGGTGCTTGATGCAACAATCAGAGACGGCGGACTCTGCAACAATTTTGAATTTACTGATGAATTTGTAACCGAGCTTTATAAATCAAATATTAAATGCGGCGTTGATTATATGGAATTCGGCTATCGTGCTTCAAAGAATCTTTTTGATCCTGAATAATTCGGCAAGTGGAAATTTTGTGATGAAGCAGATATCAGAAGTATTGTCGGCGAGAATGTTTCAGATATGAAAATTGCGGTTATGGCTGATGTCGGCAGATGCGATTTCAAAGAGGATTTCATTCCGAAATCAGAATCCGTTATTGATTTGGTTCGTGTTGCCTGCTATATTCATCAGATTCCGGCTGCAGTTGAAATGATTGAATATTTCCATGATCTCGGCTATGAAACCTCCTGCAACATTATGGCTGTCAGCCAGGCAAGCCATGATCAGCTTGATGATGCGCTTGAAATGCTCGGTCAGAGCAGTGTTGATGTTATTTATCTTGTTGATTCCTATGGTTCACTTTATCCGGAAAATGCAGCAAAGCTTGCAAAGAAATATCTTGAGGTTGGCGAAAAATACGGAAAAGCTGTCGGCTTCCATGCACACAACAACCAGAATCTTGCATTTGCAAATACAATTGAAACCATGTCCTATGGTGTATCTTATCTTGATGCAACGGCTATGGCTATGGGCAGAGGTGCAGGAAACTGCGCTATGGAGCTTTTACTCGGCTTCCTTAAAAATCCGAAATATAATCTTTACAGCCTTTTAACCTTTATTGAAAACTATATGCTTCCGCTTAAAGAAAGCGGTGTTGTCTGGGGCTATGATATTCAGTATATGCTTACAGGTCAGCTCAATCGTCATCCAAGAGAAGCAATGGCATTTACTGCTGAAGAAAGAACAGATTACTGCGAATTCTATAAATCACTTCTTGATAATTTCTAAAAAACAGATAACACTTTAAAGGGACGGCTTATGCTGTCCCTTTCTTATTGACAAGTATAAAATAATATAATAAAATGATTTAAAATTACTTTATTTGAGGTAAAACTTATGATTATTACAGAAGATAATTCCATGAAAAATATGCAGTTTGTCCGCAAGCTTCCGATTCCGAAGGAGGTTAAGGAGCTTTATCCGTTAAACGAAAAAACAGCAGAGATAAAGAAGAACAGAGATGCAGAAATCGCAAAGGTTTTTAAAGGCGAAAGCAATAAGTTTTTGCTTATAATCGGTCCCTGCTCGGCAGACAGAGAGGAAAGCGTGCTTGATTATGTTCATCGCCTTGCCGAGGTTCAGAAAGAGGTTAGCGATAAAATTATCATTATTCCGAGAATCTATACGGGCAAGCCGAGAACAACAGGTGCAGGCTACAAGGGGCTTCTTCATCAGCCGAACCCAAGCGGGGAGCCGGATATGTATGACGGAATTATTGCTGTTCGTTCCCTCCACGCGAAGGCAATAGAGGAAACAGGCTTAACCTGCGCTGATGAAATGCTTTATCCGTCAAACTATCGCTATTTGAGCGATTTGCTTTCCTATGTTGCAGTCGGCGCAAGAAGCGTTGAAAACCAGGATCATAGATTAACGGCAAGCGGAATGGATGTTCCGTGCGGTATGAAAAACGGAACAAGCGGTGATTACGGCGTTATGCTCAACGCAATTACTGCGGCACAGGGCAGCCATACCTTTATATACAGAGGCTGGGAGGTTAATTCTCATGGTAACGAGCTTGCACATGCGATTCTTCGCGGTGGTGTGGACAAGCACGGAATCTGTCATCCGAACTATCATTATGAAGATTTAATTACGCTTTATAATATGTATGGTGCAGATCAGGGCTATAAAAATCCTGCCGTTATCGTAGATACAAACCATTCAAACAGCGGTAAAAAGTACGAAGAGCAGATCAGAATTGCAAAAGAAGTGCTCCATTCTATGCGGCACAGCAATGATATCAACAAATTCGTTAAAGGCTTTATGATTGAGTCCTATATTGAGGACGGCTGCCAGAAGATTGAGGACGGCATTTACGGCAAATCAATTACAGATCCTTGCCTTGGTTGGGAAAAATCGAAAAACTTAATTTATGACATTGCGGAGCAATTGTAAAAAAAATATGCACAAAAGAGCGGTTGCTCACTTAGTAATGTAATACAAAAAGGCTGTTAAACAAGCTATTTTGTTTGACAGCTCTTTTTATATGTGATAAAATCAATTTACTATGAATGCTTTTACGCTTTAAAGTATTCAACAAAGATTAATTTATTTTAGGGAGAAAGATTCATGAAAAAATCTATCAAAAAAATTGTTGCAATCTGCCTCGCAGTTTTACTTGTAGGCACTATATTTGCAGCATGCTCATCAAACGGACCAGGCACACAGAAAGATACTTATAAAATCGGAATTGCACAGTGGGAAGATCACCCTGCACTTAATGCAGCTACTGACGGCTTCAAAAAAGCAGTTGAAGATAAACTTGGTGCAGACAAGGTTGAGTTTGAATACAACACCGCTCAGGGCGAAACAACAAACTGCTCAACCATCGTGAACCGCTATGCAGCAAACAAGGTTGATTTGATTATGGCAAATGCAACACCTGTTGTTCAGTCTGCTATTGCAGCAACAAAGGAAATTCCGATTGTAGGAACTTCAGTAACAGAATACGGGGTTGCACTCGGTATTGATAATTTCACAGGTAAAACAGGCAACAATGTAACAGGCACTTCAGACCTTGCACCTCTTGATCAGCAGGCTGCAATGATTAAAGAAATCTGCCCTGACACAAAAACTGTTGGTATTGTTTACTGTTCAGGCGAACCAAATTCAAAATATCAGGCAACAGAGGTTTCAAAATACCTTGCTGATTTAGGCATTAAGGCAACTGAATATCCATTTGCTGATTCAAATGATCTTCAGTCTATTGTAACAAAAGCAGTTTCAGAAAATGATGCACTCTATGTTCCAACAGATAACACAGCAGCTAAGAACACAGGAATTATTGATGCTGTTGCAAGACCTGCTAAAACACCTGTATTTGCAGGCGAAGAGGGTATTGCAAAGGGATGCGGTATCGTTACACTTACAATCAGCTATTATGATATCGGATATGCTGCAGGTGAAATGGCAGTTCAGATTCTTGCAGAAGGCAAAAATCCTGCTGAAATGGAAATAGGATATGCTCCTCAGTTTACAAAGAAATACAATGCTGAAATCTGCAAAGAGCTTGGAATATCAGTTTCTGATGATTTTGTTGTTCTTGATGCAGAATAATTAGATTATAAAATTAAAGTGAGAGCGGTAAGTTGTTCTTACCGCTTTTTACATTGGAGGTTTTTATGGCTTCATTTTTAATTTCCTTACCGGGTGCAGCAGCACAGGGTATTATATGGGGTATTATGGCAATCGGTGTTTACATTACCTATCGTATTCTTGATTTTGCTGATTTAACAGTAGACGGTTCATTAGGCACAGGCGGTGCTGTGTTTGCAATGTGCACAATCAGCGGAATGAACATTTATCTTGCAATGCTTATTGCTTTTATTGCCGGTGGTATCGCAGGACTTGCAACAGGCATATTCCACACAGTCTTTGGAATTCCGCCTATTCTTGCAGGTATTTTAACGCAGCTTGCATTATATTCGGTTAATCTTGACATAATGGGGCAGTCAAACCAGGCACTGAATCCAAGCAATTATAATTTCCTTGTTAATATACTTGAGTACAAAAAGTCTATTATTGTGGGTTTGATTTTTGTTGCTGTGATTATTGCTGTTCTTTATTGGTTCTTTGGAACAGAGATTGGCCATTCCATCCGTGCAACAGGAAACAATCAGAATATGGCAAAGGCAAACGGCATCAACACAAATGTAAATAAAGTTATTGCTCTTGTTATTTCAAACGGTATAGTTGCCCTTTCCGGTGCTCTTCTTTCTCAGTATCAGGGCTTTGCTGATATCAATATGGGCAGAGGTGCTATCGTTATCGGACTTGCTGCTGTAATTATCGGCGAAGTTATCTTCGGAAAGCTCTTCAAGAATTTTGCATTAAAGCTTATTGCTGCAGTATTTGGCGGCGTTGTTTATTATATTGTTATTACACTTGTTATATCGCTCGGTCTTCCTGCAAACGACTTAAAGCTGTTTTCTGCTCTTGTTGTTGCAGTATTTCTTGGCGTACCTTATTGGAAAAACAAAGTTGTACGCAAAAAGATAAAGGGAGGTGCCGTAAATGCTTGAGATTAAAAATGTTTATAAAACCTTTAATCCCGGAACAGTGAATGAAAAAAGAGCGCTCAACGGCATTGATTTAACGCTGAATGAGGGCGATTTCGTAACAGTTATCGGCGGTAACGGTGCAGGTAAATCAACAATGCTGAATATGATTGCAGGCGTTTATCCTGTTGACAGCGGTACAATTACGATTGACGGACAGGATGTTACAAAGCTTCCCGAATTCAAAAGAGCTAAATTCCTCGGCAGAGTTTTCCAGGACCCTATGAACGGAACTGCCGCTGATATGCAGATATTGGAAAACCTTGCCCTTGCATCACGCAGAGGCAAATTCAGAACGCTTGCACCCGGCGTTTCCAAAAAGGAAAAGGCAGGTTATATAGAGCTTTTGAAATCTCTTGACCTCGGTCTTGAAACAAGATTAACCTCAAAGGTTGGTCTTCTTTCCGGTGGACAGAGGCAGGCTATAACGCTTCTTATGGCAACGCTCAAAAAGCCGAAGCTTCTTTTGCTTGATGAGCACACAGCTGCGCTTGATCCGAAAACAGCGCATAAGGTGCTTGAGCTTACAACAAAAATTGTTGAAAGAGATAATCTTACAACAGTTATGATTACGCATAATATGAAAGACGCTATTGCAATAGGCAACAGGCTTATTATGATGAATGACGGCAAAATCATTTATGATGTAAGCGGCGAAGAAAAGAAAAAGCTTACAACTGCTGATCTTCTTGAGAAATTCAAGATAACAAGCGGTAGCGAGCTTGATAACGACCGTATGCTTCTTTCATCAGACGAATAAAAAATGAAGGATACCGATTATTCGGTATCCTTTTTCTTATGCAGGATTATTTTATGTATCTGATATCATTTCCCTCTAAAACAAGGGTTGAATATTCGCCTGCGATACGGCTTGTTATTCTCATATCATAAACATCATTCAGCTGATTATAATCATAATTTGTGCTGATAATTGTTGGCTTCTTCTTTAAAAGCCTTGTGTTTACAATGTTATACAGGCAGGCAAGTGAATAAGAATTTTTAAATTCCGTGCCTAAATCATCAAGAATAAGCAAGTCTGTATTTAAAACATCAAATTCATTATACAGATTCTTGTCTGTTCTACCGAAATTCTCATTCTGCAAATCAGAAAGAATATTCTGGCTTGTGCCGTAAACAACGGAATAACCCCTGTTAATTGCAACATTTGCGATTGCAAGGCTTAAATGTGTTTTGCCAAGCCCTGTTTTGCCCATAAAAATAAGATTCGGGGAATGTTCGTTGAATTTCTGCGCATAAATACGGCAGTTTTCAAGAATTTTTTCTGCCTTTTCTCTTGGCGAAACGCCGTTATCCATTGCAGTTTCAGGGTAATAGCGAACATCAAAGGCTTCAAAAGTGCATTCATCAAGAGGTGCAATATTTCTTAAATTGTTTCGCTCGTTTTCCTTTAAAATCTCCTTGTGGCAGGAACACATACGATTGTTGAAATAGCCTGTATCCTTGCAGATCGGGCAGATATACTGCTCTGAAAGTGCATCCATACTGTAGCCGTTTGCATTCAGAATTTCTTCTCTTTTTCGCTGAAGTGCAAGGCTTGCAGCTTCAAGCTTTTTGATTTCGGCTTCGTTGTGCTCTTTATCAAAAAAGCATTTTGAAATGGAAATGCCGATTGCGGAAAGCTTGGATTGAATTTCATCAATTTCGGGAAGCTTATTCAGAATTTCTGCTTTTCTGATATTCGCATCCAGCGTTGCTGTTTCACGCCTGCGTTCTAAAATATTGATTGCCTTTTGATAGGCTTTGCTGGTATAAGCCATATTAATTCACATAGCCTTTCTGGCTACAATTAGTAATTAAAAATCACGAATTCCCTGTAGTAGCCAGACAAGGCGTGATGTGAATTTAGACATCTCAAAATTATGCCATAGGCAAATTTTGAGGTCAATACAATCGAAATAGTGTGATTTTTCACACTATTTCCTCTTAAAACTTAATATCTGTATTGTTTCTTGCGTTTTTCATAATTTCATTCAGGTCATAAGACGGAGCTCCCTCTATCTTATCCTCTGTTTTGCTTTTCTTTTCTGCTTTGCTTTTTTCAAATTCCTTGCTCTCTTTTTCAACATCAGAAAGCGTTTTTATGCCTTTCTTTTTCCAGGCTTTCAGAATTTTATCAACATACGGAAGTGAAGGAGAAGCGGTATTTTCTTTCATTTGCTCTATTGCGACAGAAATCAGTTCAAAGCTGAAATCATTGCTCCAACCAAGCACCATTTCGCCCTGTTTAATCGTAGGCTTTTTATGCTCAATGCCTGCAAGAGCGGCAACCTCTTTCCAAAGCTTGTTGCTTTTTTCAAGCTGCATAAGCTTTTCTTCGGCTGCTTCAATTGTATCAATTCCCTCATCAAGCCAATTCTGCGCAATTTTTAAAACATAGGCAACGCCTTTTGCCCTGCTGTTTTCCTTTTCGTTCACACTGCGCCAATACTGCAGAATCATAAGCACGATTTCTGCTTTCATACCATAAAAATCAACCATATTTACAAGCATTTCGCGCTCGTTATGGCTGAGTGTTCTGCCAAGTACAACCTGCGATTCATTCAGCAAATCAGCAATTTCTTCATTTTCCTGTGCTGCTTGAACAATGTCCTTTGGCGTTAATGTAGGGGCAGTAATCTGAATTTTTTTAGACGACTTCTCTGTTTTGGGTTCTTCAATCGGAACAGGGGCAGGAACAACCTTTGCTTCCATTCCGTCTGTAATAACAACGCCTTCTTCAAGCCAATATTCCATAAATTCCTCTACATCAGACGAGGTTATGCCAAGCTTTTTTGCAATTTCGGAAGACGAGCTTTTGCCGTTTGCGCTTAAAATAATCAGAAGCGCTTTCAGCTGATATTCACTTGCAAACTTTATGTATTTATCTACAAGAGCAACAGGCACATTGAAACCACCGTTTGCCCATATACCGCCTATCGGCACAATGTTGTAATCCATTAAAATTCCTCTTCTTTCGTAAGTTACATTTTATCAAAAAAAACATAATATGTAAACAGATAAATTTTAGAATTAAAAAAGCTTTAAAAATTTTTCATTTAGGTATTGACAAATGCTTCATTTTTGATTATAATTTGCATTGCAACTTGCGGATTTAGCTCATCCGGTAGAGCGCCACCTTGCCAAGGTGGAGGTGGCGAGTTCGAGTCTCGTAATC
>JAIDLO010000132.1 GCA_029050995.1 Eubacterium sp.
TTACAGTAAGGGGCGAATGGCACGGTCATATCGGATTTGAAAGAGACGGCATTGAGGGCTTCGGATATGATCCGCTCTTTATAATAAACGGTAAGGCTTTCGGCAGATATTCAGCAGAGGAAAAGGATAAAATAAGCCATAGGGGCAATGCCTTAAGGCTTTTAACGAAAGAATTGGAGAAAACGATATGACATCAAAAGAAAGAGCAGCACTTCGTGCAAAAGCAAATCCGCTTGAGCCGATTTTTCAGATCGGTAAAGACGGCATATCGGATAATCTTATTTCTCAAATTGATGATGCGCTTGATGTGCGTGAGCTTTTAAAAATTCGTGTTCATCTTGAAACAGCACCTGAAAATCCAAGAGAATTTGCAGATAAGCTTGCAGAAAAGCTTGGTGCCGAGGTTATTCAGGTTATCGGCGGTGTTATCGTTCTTTATAGAAAGATAGATAAAGAAAAGGTAAATGCTAAAAAAGAAGAACGCCTTAAGGCTGCAGGCAAAAAGGTCGTTAAGAAAAAGGTAAAAATCAAGGGGCTTCGCCAGAGAAACAGAGAGTTTGAAGAAAAGCACCCCTGGGCAAAATATAATAAGGCAGACCGAGGTGGCAGGCGTTGAGGATAGGTATCTTCGGCGGTGCGTTTAATCCTGTTCATAACGGGCATATAAATCTTGCAAAAAGCTATCTTGAAAGTCTTTCGCTGGATAAACTGCTTCTTATTCCAACGGCGAATCCGCCTCATAAAACAGCAGAAGGTCTTGCTGATGAGGAAGACAGATTGAATATGCTTTCCATTGCTTTTTATGCTGTTGACCGTGTTGAAATTTCGGATATCGAATTTCAGAGAAATGAAAAAAGCTATACTTATGATACAATTCGGGAATTAAGAAAAATCTACTGCAATGATGAACTTTTCCTAATAATCGGCGATGATCAGTTCTTATCTTTTGATAAATGGTATAAGTATAATGAATTGCTTTCCGAAGTAGTGCTTTGCACTGCGGCAAGAGAGGAAAATAAGCGTGAAGAAATTATTGCTTTTGCAGAAAAGCTTTTAAACGGCAGTTCAAAGTATTATCTTGCTGATTTTGAGCCTGTTGTTGTATCCTCAAGCGAAATAAGAGAAAAGATAAAGAAGGATGAAGATATTTCTGCTCTTGTTCCTGCCGAGGTTTCTGAATACATAAAAGATAAGGGGCTTTACATTGTATAAGAATGATGAATTTATAAGGATCATTAAAGATCGCCTATCGGATAAACGCTTTCAGCATTCGCTGAATGTTGCCGCTTCTGCAAAAGAGCTTGCAAAAAAATTCGGCGCAGATGAAGAAAAAGCCTATACAGCGGGCATTCTTCACGATATAATGAAAGAAGAAAATATTGATATTCAGCGTGAATATATGAAAAAAAACGGCGAAGATATAAGGGAGCTTGAATTTCCGAATCATCTTGTTTATCATCAGATGTCCGGTGCTGCTTATTGCAGGCTCAAACTTGGTGTTGATGACGAGGATATTTTGTCTGCAATCCGCTATCATACAACAGGGCGAAAAGGTATGACTCTGCTTGAAAAGGTTGTTTATACGGCTGATTTTATTTCGGCAGACAGATGCTATCCCGATGTTGCAGTTATGCGTGAAAAGGCAAAGCAAAGCCTTGAAGACGCAATGCTTTATTCGCTCAGATATACAATATCTGATTTAACGAAAAGGGCTAAGCCTATTTATATAGATACGGTTGAATGTTATAATGAT
>JAIDLO010000133.1 GCA_029050995.1 Eubacterium sp.
CATATATATAGTTCAATTAATTGAAAAAGGTAATGCAATTGTAATGGAATTGTAATAAAAATTGGCTGTATTATTCTTTTATTTTATCCTCGCTGATATGTTCTGCCAATTCTTTTTTGAATTGGATCAAAAGCTTTTTTGATGTCAGCCCGATATCAATTGTTGTAACAGTATCATCATTCAGTGTAATCATAATCAAGGAATGTCTGTCAATAAAATTCTTTTTCAGGCTTGCTTTGGTGTCCTGATAGGTTTCAACCTCTGTAATATCGTTGTACGGAAAAACATTTTTATCGTCAATGCCCGTAAATTCCAATCGGTCCTCATAAAAAGCAATGCCGTGGCTGATTGTTTCTTTCGTAACCAGAACGGCTACAACAATTGCCAATATTTCAAAAACACCGAAGAAAATGGAATATAAATTCTGCACCTCAATTATTTTTTTAACTGAGAAAATAGCAAAGCCGACAACGGCAATATCAAGCAAAGCAATTACGATAATCGTAATCGGCGAAATGATTCTTATGAATTTCTTTTTCATATGTATTTGTTCTCCTTAAAACTTTGGATAAGTTCACAGTTTTCAACCTTGAATTCTTTGCCGTCTAAGTAGCTTAAAATCCCTGTATCTTTCATATTGAAAACAAGCTTGTAGCTGTATAATGCCTGCCTGTATCTGCCTTGCTCTTTTCCGTATTTTCCGTCATTTAAAAGCGGATGTCCGATATAAGCCATATGCGCTCTGATCTGATGTGTTCTGCCTGTTTTCAAATCAATTTCAAGCAGGGAATTGCCGTTTTGATAATCAAGAACAGTGTATTTTGTAACAATCTTTTTTGAATTGTCTGCTTCTTTTTCCGTAACAGTTACCTTGTTTTTTCTTGTATCCTTTGTAAGATAAGCCGTAAGCGTATCGCTGTCCTTTTCCATTCTGCCGTGAACAACAGTAAGATAATATTTTTCAATATCCCTTGTTTTGATTTTCTCGTTTAAAATACGCAAAGCCTCTGCATTTTTTGCGGCAATTACGATTCCGCCTGTGTTGCGGTCTATCCTGTTGGCAAGGGACGGGGAAAAGGTACTGCTGTCCTCTGGATTCCATTCGCCCTTTTCGTAAAGATAACGCTTAACTCTTGAAATCAAGGTGTCCACATATTCGTTTCCGTCAGGGTGGCAGAGTAATCCAACCTTCTTATCAAGCAGAATAATGTTGTCGTCCTCATAAAGGATATCAAGCTTTTTGGATGCACCTGTAAAATCATAGTGCTTAACCTTTTCTTCAAGTACATCATCCTTGAGATACAATTCAATAACATCCCCCTCGTTTAAAACGGCGGATGCGTCTGTTTTTTTTCTATTAACTTTTATGTTCTTTTTTCTGATTTCTTTAAACATCAATGATTTCGGAAGCTTCGGAAAGGTTTTCAAAATGAATTTATCTACTCTTTGCCCCGCATCATTTTTTGATATGGTAAAACTTTTCATATAAAGAATTATATATTATAAATTGCAAAATGTAAATATCTGTGCTATACTAACTGCGATTATGCAATAAAAAGGAATTTGTTTTGTATGGACCATTTCAAACTTGTAAGTGAATATAAGCCAACGGGCGATCAGCCACAGGCGATAGAAGCCCTTGTAAACGGCATTAAAAGAGGAGATAGGGAACAAACCTTAATGGGTGTAACAGGCTCCGGAAAAACCTTTACAATGGCAAATATCATTGAAAAAGTGAATAAGCCGACGCTTGTGCTTGCGCATAACAAAACGCTTGCAGCCCAGCTTTGTTCGGAGTTTAAGGAATTCTTCCCCGAAAATGCTGTTGAATATTTTGTAAGCTATTATGATTATTATCAGCCTGAGGCTTATGTGCCTACAACAGATACCTATATTGAAAAAGACAGTGCAATCAATGAAGAGATAGACAAGCTCCGCCATAGTGCAACAGCAGCACTTTCCGAAAGAAGAGATGTTATTATCGTTGCATCTGTTTCCTGTATCTATTCAATTGGCGACCCGATTGATTACCGCAATATGGTTATCTCTCTTCGTTCGGGTATGGAGTACAGCAGGGATGATTTGATTTTAAAACTTGTGTCCATTCAGTATGAAAGAAATGATATAAACTTTGTAAGAAATAAATTCAGAGTCCGCGGCGATACGCTTGAAATTTTCCCTGCGGGTTCAAGCGGAAACGCAATCCGCGTTGAGTTCTTCGGCGATGAAATAGACAGAATTTGTGAGATAAATCCGTTAACAGGCAAGGCAGAGGCTATTCTTTCGCATACCTGCATTTATCCGGCTTCCCACTATGTTGTAGGGCAGGAAAAAATGAAGGTTGCGCTTGATAAAATCTATAATGAAATGGTAGAGCGTGTTGCCTATTTTGAAAGCAAGGGCAAGCTTCTTGAGGCTCAGCGTATTAAGGAACGCACAATGAATGATATTGAAATGCTTCAGGAAACGGGATTCTGCAAGGGTATTGAAAACTATTCTGCCGTTATGAGCAACAGAAAGCCCGGCGAAGCACCGTTTACACTGCTTGATTATTTCCCTGATGATTTTCTTCTGTTCTGTGATGAAAGCCATGTTATGCTTCCGCAGGTAAGGGGAATGTACGGCGGAGATCACAGCAGAAAGGCAAGCCTTATTGAGTTCGGCTTCCGTCTGCCGTCTGCCTTTGATAACAGACCATTGCAGTTTGATGAATTCTATAAAAAAGTGAATCAGGTTGTATTTACCTCTGCAACCCCGGGCGAATTTGAAAAAGAAAGCTCAACGCAGATTGTTGAACAGATTATCCGTCCGACAGGACTGCTTGATCCTGTTATTACTGTTAAGCCTACTGAGGATCAAATGGACGACTTGGTATCTGAAATCAACACCCGAATTGAACGCGGGGAAAGAGTGCTTGTAACAACGCTTACAAAGGCTATGGCAGAGGATTTAACGGCTTACCTTGAGGGCTTTGATATTAAGGTGCGCTATATGCACCATGATGTTGATACGATTGAAAGAATGGAAATTATCCGCGATTTGCGACTTGGCGAATTTGATGTGCTTGTCGGTATTAACCTGCTTCGTGAGGGACTTGATATCCCCGAAGTATCCCTTGTTGCAATTCTGGATGCCGATAAAGAGGGCTTTCTCCGTTCGGAAACCTCCCTTGTGCAGACAATCGGACGAGCTGCAAGAAACGCAAACGGCGAGGTTATTATGTATGCAGACAGCGTAACGCCGTCTATGGAGCGTGCTATAACAGAAACACTCCGCCGCCGTCAGCTTCAGGAGCAGTATAATGAAGAGCACGGCATTGTGCCGCAGACAATCAAAAAGAATGTAAGAGAAGTTCTTGAAATTACATCCAAAGAAAAGCTGGACGGCAAGCGTAAAAAGCGTATGTCAAAGGGCGAAAAGACTGCGCTTATCAACAGATTAACAAAAGAAATGAAAGAGGCTGCAAAGATGCTTGAATTTGAGCATGCAGCATATTTAAGAGATAAAATTAACGAGTTAAAATCGGAGTAGGAGAATGTTCAGTTTATTTAAAGATAAAGGCTTTATGAAAACGGCAGTACGGCTTGCTGTTCCCGTTGCACTTCAGAATCTGCTTACAAGTTCGTTTACTTTAGCGGATACTCTGCTTGTAAGCAAGCTGGGCGATGTTGCGCTTTCTTCCGTTGGAATGATCGGGCAGTGGGCTTGGCTTATGAATATGG
>JAIDLO010000134.1 GCA_029050995.1 Eubacterium sp.
AATTTATATATACTAAAATTAAATTAAAAATAAGGAGTATATTTATATGGCTTTTATTGCAGGCGCAGGTGCAACAAATGTTGACCTTTTATATCAGAACATGCCGAGAATTCCGAATATCGGCGAAGAAATTTACACGGATAAATTTTCACTTCAGCTTGGCGGCGGATTACCTGCCACACTTATAAACGCAGGCAGGCTTGGCATTGAAGCAAAAATTGCAACAGAGCTTGGAACGGATCTGTTTTCCGAATTTGCAAAAAGCAAGTTTAAAGAAAACAATGTCGAGCCGACCAATCTGTACAAAGGAAGCGAAATCCCGCTTAATATTACCTCGGCAATAATTCTTGAAAATGACAGAAGCTTTATTACATACGGCAAAGGCTGTATTGAGCCAGACGAACAAGCAAAGCAGGAATTCTACAACATTGCCAAGGGGGCTAAAATCTGTATGATGTCCCCAGGCGGATTTACAGATGTTTATAAAAAGCTGAAAGCCGAAGGCACAATTATGGTGCTTGATATGGGTTGGGATGATGAACTGACCTTTGAAAAATATGACGAGCTTTTAAAGATAGCAGATTATTACACACCCAATCAGAAAGAGGCACTTGCCATAACAGGCTGCGACAACGCAAAAGACGCTGCATATGCTTTGAAAAAGTATTTTGACAAGGTTGTTGTTAAGGTAGACAAGGACGGCTGCATCGGCATAGACGGAGAGGATTATTTCTTCTGCCCAAGCCTTGAGCAGTTTAAAAATGTAGACAGCACAGGCGCAGGAGATGCTTTCCTTGCAGGCTTTATTTACGGCTTATTCCACGATTACCCACTTAAAGACTGCATTGAATTCGGCAACATTACAGGCGGAAAAGCCGTTACTGCCGTTGGCGCATTATCCGCTTATGTTAACGAACAAGAGCTTTTAGAACTTAAAAATAAATAATATATCATAAGCAAAAACTCCCTCAGAAAATCTGAGGGAGTTTTAATTTATGCATCTTTTGATTCTTTTTTAGCTGAAGTTGCTTTTTGAGCATTTTCAATGAAATTGCTGTAGGCTGCATTCCAATCGGAATACTGGCTGTCATTTCTATGATCTGTAAACATATCTTTTGAAGCAAGATATTTTCCGAAATATGTAGTTGCCTTTTTAGCACCCATATAGTTCAGATGATCGCCTGCATCTCTTGTGTCGCTGGACCAATCAACAGGAATTTCATCTCTTAATAAATTCATATCAATATACTCAACACCAAGCTCTTCGGAGAGCGCAGCAACAGAGTTATGGCGTTCATAATTCCAGTTTTTAACACTTGGCGTACTTACAAGCATAAATTCAGCACCATGCTCTTGGCAAAGCTTCATCATATTTTTTACATAGGATTTATTCTTCGCCTTGATTTTAGCTTTATCATTTGACGGTTTCATATAATCCTTATCACTTACAGGACTGATACCATCCTCCAGACGGAAGCCCTTATCATTTTCTATATAATCACGGGATACTTCAGAAGAAGTTAAATCCGCAAAAGAAAGCTTTTTCCAGCGATCATGATATCTGTAAATAGAAAACCATTTATCTGCACGAAGAAGAACTGCCGAGCCAAGACTGAAGCGTCTGAAAATAGAATTGGTTTCAAGCACAACAAGCTTTGGCTTCTGCGTTTCAAATGCTTTTGTTAAGAAATCTGTTGAATAAGCAAGCGTCTGCTTCGGTGTTCCGCAGACATAAGAAGTAATGCCGTAATCATTCCAGATCTGAAGCGGAATAAATGTGCTGTAGCTTTCGCTGTCTCCAACGATAATAACATCAATAGAATTTGCAGGCTCAGCAAGAATTCCGTTTGCTGATTTATCCCTTAAATCCTTGTTTGTTTTCGGCATAAACACAGGAGAAATAACAAACAGAATAATTGCAACAATAAGAATAAAAGCAATAATCTTAAAACCATTTATAAAAAAACGCTTATTAATACGCTCTTTAAAATAATTCATATTTTACATTCTCCTTTAAAAATTTGCATAAATAGGATCAACAGGCTCATAGCCTATTCCGTAAGCGCCGAAAATTAAAATGAACAGAATAAGAGCAATGAAAACTAACCAACGAACAAGGATGTTCTTTTTAAGAAGCTCATTTCTGATATTAATGCCCTTTTCATTCAGAATACTTACAACGAAAATAATAAGAAGTGTTACACCGACAATAACTAAATCCTTGATATCAACGCCAAAAGCCTTCAGATAGCCGGCTTTCCATTCCGCAAAGCTAAACTCGGTTACAAGCTTTTTGAACATTGCAAAGCCGTCTGTAAGCGTTAAAGCACGGAAGAACATTTCGCCGACGATAACAAAAATTGTTGTTCTTACCATTTGCATTACTTTATAAGCAAAGCTTTCCTCGTTAATATGAAGCTTTTCGTTTAAGCTCTTTGAGAACGGCGTAATAATATTACCGGATAAAATCAACGCAAAATGATACAGTCCGAAGAAAACATAGCTCCACGCTGCACCATGCCACAGACCATTACTGAACCAAACTGCAAAAAGCGCAATCGAGCCTGCGATAAGAGGACCGAAATGATTGCCGACCTTCTTTCTTGCAGAGGTTGTTAAATTCTTCATTGGCTTTGACATAGAGATTGGATAGAAAATATAATCTCTGAACCACGCACCAAGCGTAATATGCCATCTTTTCCAGAATTCTGAAATAGATTTTGAGAAGAACGGTCTTTTGAAATTTTCGGGCATTTCAATGCCGAATATCTGCGCAGTACCGCAAACGGCATCCATCGTACCGGAAAAGTCCATATAAAGCTGAATTGTATAGGCAACAGCACCCAAAGCTACGGTTGCGCCGCCGAATTTTGAATAATCATTATAAATAGTTTCAACAAGTATATTAAGCCTGTCTGCCACAACGATTTTCTTCATCAAGCCATAAGCAATTCGCTCAAGACCGAGCATTAAATTCGTGTAGCTGATTTGCTTTACTTCGTAAATCTGCTCTGCCGTATCTGCATATTTACAGATCGGACCTTCAACAATCTGCGGGAAAAAGCTGATATAAAGCGAAATTCTTAAATAATTGCGATCAGCTTTTATAACGCCGTGATAAACATCAAGAATGTAGGACATTGCCTGCATTGAAAAGAATGAAATACCAATCGGCAGTAAGAATTTAGGAATACCAATTTCAAAGGATGAGCCGCATGCTTTTATAACTGCATTGACATTTTCCAGGAAAAACGGCGTATATTTCAGCACAAGAAGCGTACCGATATGTACCGCTGTAGCAAAGAAAACAACCCAGCGCTGCTTTGTTTGATATGCCTTTTTGATTGCTTTTTTCTCTGCCCTGTCTGCTGCATTCTTAGCTGCCAGCTTGCGCTTGGCATTCAATTTATCCAGCCATAAGCCGAACAGATAGATAGATAAGGTTGTTATCAGCAGAAAAACAGTTAATTTACCGCTTATCAGCCAAAAGAAAGCATAGCTTGCAATAAGCAGAACCCATCTTCTCGCTTTGCGGGGCATAAGCCAATACAAAACGACAACAATAGGCAGAAAGAGCATAAGATATTGAAGTGAAAAATACGAAGTTAACTTTGAAACTAAACCTACTTTGAAGATAGCTTCCATTTAGTCTTCCTCTTCAAGCCTCTGAATCATTTTCCACATAGCTTCTGCTGAATTGAAGTTTGAAGGAATAATCTCTACAGCAGGAACTGTTATATCAAATTCATCTTCAATCTCTGCAACAAGAGAGATAATTGAAAGTGAATCAAGGCGATGTGCATCAATAAGATCTGTGCAGTTCTCATAATCAACGCCCGGCTGAATGTCTTCTAAGATTTCAATAAGTGTTTCCATAATTATAATTCCTTTCTATTCATAAATAGGTGTATTTAAATTGTATGTTTCAAATTTATCTCTTACCTTTACGGCATTTCCGTTTTCATCAATCAGATAAACAGACGGAATATCCCTTGTTAAGAAAAGAGAAATACATTCTATCATACAATAAGCACCTGTATTTTCAAAAACCAATGTATCGCCGATTTCAATTTCCGGCAAAGCAACATTTTTTACAATGATATCATTCATTGAGCATAAAGAGCCGCATATATTCCACTCTTGGTCTGCTGCGTTGCTTTCTTTACCTGCAACAGACAGCTTCGGCAATCTCATAGCCATATGCTGACCGAAATAAACAATATGGTGCATTCCGCCGTCACAAAGCAGATAGCCGACACTCTTGTTTACTTTTTTATCAACAATATGTGTATAATACTTACCGCAGGAGGCTGCAATGGATCTGCCGACTTCAAGCGTAATCAACGGCTTAGACTGCATATCGTTTATTGCCTCGGAAAAGCCTTTTAACAGTTCTTCCTCATCAAGCGTTTCATCCTCAAAATAGGCAACAGGAAAGCCTGTTCCGTATTCAAGCTCTTTTGCTTCAAAGGACAAATCCTCTTTAAGATGAATCAAGAAAGCATCAAGCTTTGCAAGCTCTCTTTTATATTTTTTAACAGAGGTTTTCTGCGTGCCTGAAAAATACTGAATTCCAAGAATTTCAATATTTTTATGCTGCTCTCTGTTTTTAATAATATCGTCTATATCCTCTTTGTTTATACCAAACTGGCTTCCGTTTGTAAGCCTTAAAAGAAGCTGAAGCGTTCTGCCGTACTTCTCACTTAAAGAGCAAAGTAATTCATACTGCGTTTTTGATTCAACGGTAAAAATACCATTAAAGTTTTTATCTGCAGCAAGTTCTTCAATAAATTCGGGTGTTTTATAAACACCTGAAATAACAGTTTTTTCAGAGGGTACGCCAAGCCTTTGGCAAACTGCCTCTTCGCCCGGAGAACAAACCTCTAATCTTTCAACACTGCTTTCAATTTCTTTTATAATAAAAGTATTTGCCTTAACTGCATAGCAGAGCGAAACTTCCTTTGGCAGACGGCTTTTAAGATATTCCACTCTTTTTTTGAGAATTGAAACATCAAAAGTATAAAAAGCAGTTGAATTTTCAGCTAAAAGCTGTTTTTCAAAATCTTTCATTACCTTCTCCCCATTTCCTGAAGCATCTTTCTGTCTACCTTACCGTTTTTCGTTAAAGGCATTTCTTCAATCTGCCTTACCATATTCGGGACCATAAATACAGGAAGTGTATTTCTCATAATTGAAACAAGCTCTGCTTTTTCAATTGAGCCTACATAAAAGCCTTTCAGCTTAGATTTCTTTTCATCAAAAACACATACACAGCGTTCAACACCGTCAATAGCAGCCATTGCATGCTCGATTTCCTCAAGCTCAATACGATGACCCATATATTTTATCTGAAAATCTTTTCTTCCGCTGAAAACAAGCTCGCCGTTTTCATTATAAACTGCAAGATCGCCTGTTCTGTAAATCAGCTCAGGATAATTGCTGTTTAAAGGATTCTGCACAAAACTTTTAGCAGTCTGCTCTGGTGCGGCAAAATAGCCAAGCGCAAGCGCAGTTCCTCTGACGCAGATTTCCCCTGCTTTGCCGATTTCGGTTACAAGATTATTATTCTCATCAAGCAGGAAAACATCCTCATTTTCAAATGCTTTACCAATCGGAATACCTGCTGAATAATCACGATCCTTTTCAAGGATATGATATGTGCAGTTACAGGTAATTTCCGTTGGCCCGTAAAGATTTACAAGCGTTGCATTCGGAAGATGACTCTGCCAATTTAAAAGATGCTTATACGGCATAACCTCGCCGCTAAACAATATTTTTCTTACTGTTTCAGGCGTTTTATAATCAAGACCGTGCAGCGTGCTAATAAGGCACAATGCCGATACTGCCCATGTCATAACAGTTACCTTGTTTTTACAAAGAAAATCAAGCAGCTCAACAGGAGCAGAAAACAATCTTCTCGGAACAATAACAAGATGTGCGCCCATTTTTAAAGCAGAATAAATATCTTTAACAGATACATCAAAATCAAACGGAGCCTGATTTGCAATAATATCATTCCCGTTTATATCGAATGTTTTTGTAAAAACATCAATAAAATCAATAACACTTCTGTGGCACACAACAATGCCCTTCGGAACGCCCGTTGAACCCGAGGTAAAGTTTGCATAAAGCGGATCTGTATCAATCTGCCCTTTTCTGATTGCAGAAAGTTTTTCCTCATCAACCGCAGCTTCAAGCGCATCTTCAACAAGAATAATCTCGCCGTCAAAAGCAATTTCCTTTGCCCTTTCAAGATGCTCACGATCTGTAATCAGAGCAGCAGGCTTTAAGGTTTCAAAAATTTTATTCTTTCTGTCATTCGGCATTTCCAAATCAACAACAGAATAAAAATTTCCACTGTAAACAACGCCGAACATTGCAGAAAGCATATTGACATTTTTTTCCATAAAAAGCGAAACAGCTCTGTTTTTTGCACCAAGCTTTGAAACAGCGGAGCCGATTTTCTTTGCTCTTTCGGAAAGCTGTGAATAAGTTACAGCAATATCATAATCAGATGCAGCAATTTTATCAGCATAAACAGCTGCATTATATTCTAAATATTCGAGAACATTTCTCATAAATCAGCCTCATTTATTTTAATAACTGTACTATATATTGCAGAACTGTACCACAACATTTAATACAGATTTCGATATACATCATACAACAGTAGTCTACAAATGTCAACAAAGAAAAAATAAAGAAATTATTAAGAATAGTTAAGATAGATTTAATGCTTAACAAATCTTGCAATGTTACATAATGTAACAAATTATATTGTAACAAACTGTTACAATATAGTCAAGAGGTGAAAGCTTTTTGAAGGGATTAAAAATCATTCGTAAAGAAAAAAATCTAAACCAGCAAAAAGTTGCTATTGATCTTAATATAAGCCGAGAAGCATTATCGCATTATGAAAACGGAAAACGAGAACCGTCGCTTGATATGCTGATAAAAATGTCGAATTATTTTAATGTTTCAATAGACTTTCTGATTAAAGGCGAAGAGTTCAGAAAAAAATAAGCCAAATCTTCACAATATTATTCTATTATACCAATCTTAC
>JAIDLO010000135.1 GCA_029050995.1 Eubacterium sp.
TTAAATAATTTACATAGGTTTCAATTTACGCATAATTCTATACTGATATAAAAAACAAGGCACTTGATGAACAAGTGCCTTGTTTTTATGTATGCATATTATTTGGGACAATGGTATCTCGGCTTGCCTTTGCTTGCTTTTCCGTATTCAATCGCTTCAGCAGGGCAACTGCAAATACAAGCCATACAATGCGTACAATTGTCTGCCCATTTTGGCTTGCCGTCAATCATTTTAATATTATTTAAAACACACAGCTTTTCACATTTTCCGCAGGATATACAAGCATCGGAAACAGTAAATTTTTTTGAATGAAGAAAAACAGGATAATAAACTGCATTCACAATACTGCTTTTAAGTTTATCAGTTATACTCGTTTTCCTTTCATCAAGGTTTTCATTATTTAAAATCTGATTTGCTGTTTTATCAATAACAGGCTCAGCCTTATCAATAATTTTAATCGCCTCGTCCTCTTCCGGTGCATCAAACATAGCAATATAATTTTCGGGCATAATAATTTCAGCACAGCCTTTAAAATTCATATTTTTATCTTTACAGATTTTTTTGATATACTTTTCGGAATTACCGATATCTCCGCCGCAGGTCATCACAAAATAAATATCTTTACTGCCTGATAGTAAAGTATGATTCAGCCAATCTCTGAGTATATGCGGAATCTGCCAGCCAAAAGTAGGTGTAACGATTACATAAGGCTTATCGGAATTTATTTTGCTGAAATCATTGTTTTTAATTTTTTCAAACAAATTGATACAAGCATCATTTGTAACACGACTGATACGCTTTGCAATATACTCACTATTGCCTGTTGCACTGAAATATAAAATCATATTACTCACCTCTTAAAACATATTAACATATATGTTCAAACTAATCTATAGCTAATTTAAACGAATATGAATTGTTAAAATTTTTCATTTTTAAAATTGAATATGCTGCTAACAATATACTTGCAAGAGCAAAATCTGTTTTGTAAATTACAAGGTAGTTTTTACTTTTGCAATAAAAATAGAAAAAGAGGTGTATTCAGAATGGCAACAGTTCCAGAGGCAAAAGATGCTCTCAACAGATTCAAGATGGAAGCTGCTAGCGAAGTAGGTGTTAACCTTAAACAGGGTTACAACGGTGACCTTACAGCTAAGCAGGCTGGTTCAGTAGGCGGTCAGATGGTTAAAAAGATGATCAAGGCTTACGAAGAATCAATGAAGTAAGAAAGTTTTTAAATAGTCTTAATCATTTAAGATTAGATAAAAGCTAATGAATACCCGGCTTTATAATGTGTTTGATAAACACTTCATTCTTTTCTGGGTTCATTCATTTTGATTGCTAACAAAAGTAATCCATGGGCGCGGCAATAGCCGCGTCTTTTTGTTACAAAAAAATAAGCAGAGAGTAATTTGCTCTCTGCTAAAATTTATTCAAATGATAAAGTATTAAAAT
>JAIDLO010000136.1 GCA_029050995.1 Eubacterium sp.
ATATTGACAAAAGCAGATTAATATTATAAAATAACTACAATAAAATTTTTAGAAAGAGGTGTTTTATAAATGAAAAGAATTAACACTTTAAGCTCACGTAATCTTTGCGAATCAGCTAAAAAGGGCGGCTGCGGCGAATGCCAGACATCATGCCAGTCTGCAAGCAAAACTTCTTGCTCTGTTGCAAATCAGAAATGTGAGCAGATTAAAAAGTAATTTTACTTATGAATGATTGCGGCGGTAAGCTTTACCGCCGTTTTTCTATGGAGATAGCAATATGATACACGCATATAAAATGAATGGTTATAATATTATTCTTGATCAGAACAGCGGCTGCGTTCATTCCGTTGATGAGGTTGCTTATGATATCATTACAATGTATCAGGATAAGTCAAAGAAAGAAATCAAGAATTTTATTTTAGATAAATATAAAAATCAGGATGATGTTACGCCCGAGGATATTGATCTCTGCTTTGAGGATATTGAGTCGCTTATTGCTGACGGCAGACTTTTTGCAGAGGATACCTTTGAAGCTACTGCCAAGGAATTCAAAAAAAGGCAGGGCGTTGTTAAGGCAATCTGCCTGCATGTTGCCCACGATTGTAATTTAGCTTGTAAATACTGCTTTGCAGGCAAGGGTGAGTATGACGGACCGAAAGGCTTAATGAGTTTTGAAACAGGTAAAAGAGCGCTTGATTTCCTTATAGAGCAGAGCGGAACAAGAAGAAATCTTGAGGTAGACTTTTTCGGAGGAGAGCCTTTGCTCAACTGGGATGTCTGCAAAAAGCTTGTTGAATACGGACGAAGCAGGGAAAAGGAATGCAATAAGAATTTCCGCTTTACACTTACAACAAACGGTCTTTTAATTGATGATGAGGTTATAGCGTTCTGCAATAAGGAAATGGGCAATGTTGTTCTTTCACTTGATGGCAGAAAAGAAACGCACGATAGGCTGAGAACTGCTTGCAATGGTAAAGGCTCATATGATTTGATTCTTGATAAATTCAAGAAATTTGCTGATTCAAGAAATCAGGCAGATTATTATATGAGAGGTACATATACGCATTTTAATACAGACTTTTCTGCTGATATTCTTCATATGGCAGATGTAGGTTTTAAAGAGCTTTCTATTGAGCCTGTTGTATGTGAGCCAAGTGAGGAATATGCTTTAAAAGATAGTGATTTGCCTGTATTAAAAGAGCAGTATGAAATTCTTGCAAATGAAATGCTTAAGCGATACAGAAAGGGCAGTGGATTTACTTTTTATCACTATATGATAGATTTGGATGCAGGCCCTTGTATCGTTAAAAGAGTATCGGGCTGCGGCGTTGGCACAGAATACCTTGCAGTAACACCAAGCGGAGAATTATATCCCTGCCACCAGTTTGTTGGGGATGAGAGCTTTAAGCTCGGCGACATCTGGAATGGTATTGAAAATAAGGAAATACTGAATCAGTTTAATGAATGTAATGTTTATTCTCATAAAGAATGCAAGGATTGCTTTGCAAAGCTTTATTGCAGCGGCGGCTGTGCAGCAA
>JAIDLO010000137.1 GCA_029050995.1 Eubacterium sp.
CTTTATCAACCATCTTCTCTATTATGCAGGACAGTTCCTCATCGCATCATCAATTATTTTCATCGGAAAATAAAATATAAATTTTTGATACAGACACTCTCAATCTTGAGGGTGTCTTGTTATATAGTCGGCAATATGATAAAATTTTGTTATATTATTTTCAATTTATATAGGAGCAAAACAATGAAAATAGTAAATGTTGAAGATATTTTAAAAGACTTGAACAGTATTCATTCAGAAAAAGAGCTTGCAAAATTTCTGAAAAAATATCGCAAGGTTCAATACATTGATATCGTTGTTGTAAATTATGCCGAAGAATTAATAAAAGGTGCAGATTATAACAAAGGTGTTATGATTATTAAGGGAATCTATGAATCAAAATATCTTGAATATATAAGTGATGAGATAACAGTATATATGATTCTTGCGCAATATTATATTGAAAACGGAGAAGAAGAAAATGGCAAGGAATTCTTAAAGAAAATTGCAAATGAAACAAGCGATAACTATGAGGAATTTCTCGAATTTCGTGGCTGGATTGATGTGTGGAATAAATATAAGGATAAAGTTAAGGACAGTATTCGCGAATCAAAAAGTATCAACAACAATGCAGAGTGCATAACAGATGATGAATTGCTGTGCCTTCTTTTGGAAGAAGTTCACTCGGGTGGATATTCTTCCTATTTATCGTATAATAGTGCATATTTTGAGTGCACCTTGGAAATTGCAAAAAAAAGAAAAATGAATGCTTTGGTGCAACAGCTTGAAAGAATAAAAGCAAAATTCCCGAATTCTGCAATACCGAAAGATAGTAGCGCTATAGATGCTGTCCTTGAAAAGAATAGTTCATATTTTGACGAAGAAGACGAATTATTCTATTCCTCAATTTACGCAGAGTTTCCTGCTGATATTTAGAATTCATATTCAATTTTAATAACAAAAAGGTCGGTTCAAACGAACCGACCTTTAATTCTTTTTATTATTTTATGCCTTTAAGCCTTTATCCTTTAAGATTTTAGCAATCTTAGCTGATGAATCAAGGAGTGAGGAAACAGACATATCGTGATTGAGTGTATCAAGGAAATACGCAATGTACTTTGAAAGCTCAACAGACTGATACCATTCTCTTGAAAGAAGCTCAGGTGTCTGGTAAACACCGTTTGTTGTAAATACCTTTTCGATTGTTCCTTCCTCATATGCCTTGTCGAATACTTCAAGACCGCTTGAGAAAAGACCAAATGTTGTGCAGACAAAGATTCTGTTTGCACCAAGCTGCTTCAGCTTTTTAGCAACATCAAGCATAGATTCGCCTGAAGAAATCATATCGTCAACAACGATAATATCCTTGCCCTCAACGGAATCGCCGAGATACTGATGCTCAACAATCGGGTTTCTTCCGTTAACTACTCTTGTATAATCTCTTCTCTTATAGAACATACCAAGGTTGATACCAAGCTGTGTTGCAAAGTAAATACATCTCTGCATAGCACCCTCGTCTGGAGAGATAACCATAAGGCTGTCTTTATCAACCTTTAAATCATCAACAGTATTAACAAGAGCCTTAATCATCTGATAGGTTGGCATAACATTTTCAAATGATTTGTGCGGAATTGAATTCTGAACTCTCTGATCGTGTGCATCAAAAGTAATAATATTTTCAACGCCAAGATGAACAAGCTCCTGTAAAGCCATTGCACAGTCAAGTGATTCACGGGTTGAACGCTTGTGCTGGCGGCCCTCATAAAGCATTGGCATAATAACCGAAATCCTTTTTGCCTTTGATGATGCAGCAGAAATAACTCTTTTTAAATCTGCAAAATGATCATCAGGAGATTTCGGAACTTCCATACCGTACATTTTATATTTAACACTATAGTTGAAACAATCTGTAACGATATAAAGGTCATAGCCTCTAACGGAATCGTTAATAACTGCCTTGCCCTCGCCGCTGCCGAAACGGGGATTGGAAATGTCTATCAAATAGGAATCTCTCTGATAGCCGTAGAAAGCAATAGAGCCCTGATGCTCAAGAGCCTGCTCTTTTCTCCATCTAACAAGATACTTGTCAATCTTGTCCGCAAGAGCTTCACATCCCGGCATTGCTACGAGCCCAAGCGGCCCGTATGGGATTGTTTCAATATTTTCTGCTGTTAATCTTGCCATTTAGTTTGTCCTCCTCAAACACTTTGTGCTGTTATTTTACAACATTCAGCATTGTTTTGTAAACACATTATGAAAGTTTTAACTAAATTGTCACTAATTTGGAAAATACTCCGTAGGGAGCGCCTCCCTTAAATTAAGGGAGGGGGACCGCTTGCGGTGGAGGGATTCAATGGTTCGCAGGGAATGGCGTCCCCGACATCCCGTTTTTTATTTAAACCTTATACTATTATTGACTTAATGTTTTTGAAATGTTATACTTTATTTGCCAAATATCTCACAAGTGAATAAACATGTCAGTAAAGTATGTCTTTTTATCTATTGGTAAAAAGTGCATGCTCTTATTTGCATACTATACTGACAGAGTTATATATGTGAGATGTTTGGCGACAGTTGGAGCAAAGCTTTTTCGTGCGTAGCTTCGGCTGCGCATTTTTTGTTTTATGGAGGTATAGTATGAAAAACACAGAAAAAACAATCACAGGGTGCAATGCACCGCAAAATAAATCCGTAGGGCAGGGGCTTGCTCCTGCCGTTAAAAAACTATTGAGCCTTGCGCTCGCAATTACAATGCTCTTCAGCATAACCGCAGGCATAGACCTTTCTGCTTATGCAGCAATAAACGGAGATTATGAGTACAGTATTCTTAATGACGGAACTGTTGAAATAACACATTATCACGGCTCTGCATCAAATCTCACTATCCCAAGTACAATTGATGGTATAGAAGTAACAAGTATTGGGGATGCATTTGAAGGTTGCACAAGCTTAGCAAGTATAACGATTCCAGACAGTGTTATAAACATTTTGTATTCTGCATTTGAAGGTTGCACAAGCTTAACAAATGTAACAATTCCGAATAGTGTAACAATCATTGGCGCTGCAGTATTTGAAGGTTGCACAAGCTTAACAAATGTAACAATTCCAGATAGTGTAACAAGCCTTGGAAGCTTTACATTTAAAGGCTGCACAAGCTTAGCAAGTGTAACAATTCCGGATAGTGTAACAAGTATTGGGAGTTATGAATTTCAAGATTGCGAAAGTTTAACAAGTATAACAATTCCAAACAGCGTAACAAGTATTGGGGAGTACGCATTTGGAAACTGCAAAAGCTTAGAAAGTATAACAATTCCCAATAGTGTAACAAGCATTGGAAATTATGCATTTCGAAACTGCACAAGCTTAGCAAGTGTAACAATTCAGGATGGTGTAACAAGCATTGGTGTTGTAACATTTTGTGGTTGTACAAGTTTAATGAGTGTAACAATTCCAAATAGTGTAACAAGAATTGGTCAAGAGGCATTTCTGGATTGCACAAGTTTAGTTGATGTATATTATAATGGAAGCATAATGGAATGGAAGAAAATAAAACTTGGAGATGATAATGAATGCTTATCTAAATCAACAATCCATTGTTCCGATGGCATAATCAATTGTAAGCACAGCTACGATGCAGGCAAAGTAACTAAAAAAGCTACCTGCAAAGCAACAGGTGTTAAGACATATACCTGCACAGTATGCGGAGAAACGGAAACAGAAACAATTGCAAAAACTGCGCACACATACAAAACAACTACAACAAAAGCAACCACAAAGAAAAACGGCTCTAAGGTAACAAAGTGTTCTGTATGCGGTACTAAAAAATCAACCACAACAATCTATTCTCCAAAAACAATTACGCTTTCAAAAACATCCTATGTTTACAATGGTAAAGCACAGAAGCCGAGTGTAACAGTAAAGGACAGTAAGGGCAAGAAGATTGCCGCAAGCAATTATACTTTAAAATACACAAGTAATAAAAATGTTGGTCAAGCTACTGTAACGATTACATTCAAAGGAAACTACAGCGGTACTGTTAAAAAGACATTTACAATCAAGCCAAAGGCAACAACACTTTCAAGCGTAACAGCGAAATCAAAGGGCTTTACTGCAAAATGGAAGAAGCAGGCAACACAAACAACAGGTTATCAGATTCAGTATTCTACAAGCAGTAAGTTCTCAAACGCTAAAACTGTAACTGTTTCAAAAAACAAAACAACATCAAAATCCGTTTCAAAGCTCACTGCAAAGAAAAAGTATTATGTAAGAATTCGTACTTATAAAACCGTAAAAGTAAATGGCAAGTCAACAAAGATTTATTCAGCTTGGAGTAGTGCAAAATCAATCAAAACGAAATAATCGTAGGGGCGGCTATTAGCCGCCCGTTTTTTTTATTGTTTAAACCTTGCCAAAAGTGGACGAGCAATGCTCGCCCCTACGAGATGTTTGGTGCAACAACACGCCGTAGGGGATGGCGTCCTCGACATCCCGTTGTGTCGGTTCGTCAAGGATGCCGAACCCTACGAACTTTGTAGGGGACGGGTTTCCCGTCCCGATAAAAAAGCTCCCTTATCAAAGGGAGCTTTTTGTGCATACGATATACATTATTTAATTATATTCTTTCTTCTTAATACCTCATATCCTGCAAAAGCAGCAAGGGAAGCTATTGAAATCAAAACACCCAAAGCCAAGCCGTTTGGTCTGTATATATATTCAACAGTATGTTCGCCTGCTTTAATCAAAACACCAAGCTGGCTTTTTCCGATTTCAAAGGTTTCCTGCTTATCGCCGTCTACATAAACGCTCCAGCCTGTGTCATAAGGAATAGAAGAATAGAGCGTGCAGTTACTGTCAACTGTGATTTTGCCCTGAATCATCGTGCCGGAATAATCTGTAATTTCAAGTGCATGCTCCGCAAGTCTTTTATAGCCCGCATTCAGCACATTTTTATTTAAGCTGTAAGCGTATAGATCAAGGCTTGCACTGTCGCTGCTCATAGAAGCACTGTCGATTGTAATTGTAGCTTTTTCGCCTGCATCAAAATATCCCAAATCAAGAATATAAGGGGTATCCAAATCCTGTGAAATAACTTTATCCTTATGCTTGCAGTTTATGCCTGTTATATTGGAAGAGGAAAGATAAACATACAGATTTCCGTTTTGCGTTGCCTGCAATTCTATGGTAGCACTGCCGGAGTTTTCGCTGAATTTTTTCAGCTGATAATTGCCGTTTCCGGTAATTGTATCGCCGGACATTCCGTCATAATCGGTTGAAAGATATTTTACCTCAGAAAATACATCCGAAAATCCTGTTGCAAGCGTGAAGAAATCAGTCTGAAGCTGGAACGGATTGCCCTCAGTCGTATCCCATACATCTATTGCCGAGTTAATGCAGTAGGCAATAGGGAGGAAATAATCGTTTTCAAAAATTGGTGAGTCGAAATCTTCGGATTCGTAAACTCTTGTATAAAGGTCTGTGCTTGGTCTGACATCTTCGCCGTTATAAATAAGATATTTAAGGGAATACATTAAATTATAAACAGGAGTCTGCGTATTATATGTGTAGCTGTTTATTCTGTTTCCGTACATTCCAAGGCTGTATTGAAGTCTTGAATAGTTTTCGTAAGCCATAGAAGAGAAATTGCTCATACCTCTGTAGCCGTAAATACATGGATCCATTCTTGTGTTTAAATGGCAAAGCTCTGTTCTGTAAAAGCCTGTATCATTTTCATCAAGATAATCAACAGCGTTTACATAAGCGTTGTAATTCTGATTGTAATTAGAAAGCTCTTGATTGAAATTAAATGCATTTGTGTCTGAAATAATAACCTCGCAGAATGCGGAAGCAACAATTAAAATGCTTAAAACAAAGCGGCTGAGTTTTTTGCTTTTGATTAAAAAGAGAATTGCTGTCCATACAATGATAAAGCCGATTGTTGCATAAATTGTAAAATCGGTCATTTTATTTGTTTTCATTTCCTGTGAAATGGCGATAAATGCAATCCACGCAAAAGAAACAAAGCCGATTTCCTTAATTCCGATTGCTTTAAGATTTGATAATGCTTTGTATGCAACAACAAGCAGAACAAAGGAATACATAAATGAAAAACGATAAGGCAAATCATTCGGGAAATGGAAAGCATGCCAAACGAAATTAAGATAATTTGTATTAAAGGATACAAACAGGATTAAAAGAAGCGCTATATATGCAAATTTATCTCTTAAATCAATCTTTTTATTTACAACAAATAAAGGAACAAGAATAAGCGTTAATACACCGCAGTAAATATTCGGCAGAACATCATCTCCGCTTGAACGGATTGTTGTTTCAAGGGCTGCAAAATGGCTCTGCAGAAAATCAAGTATAGTAAAATAAGACTTTGCTTCAGACGGAAAACTATCGGATGTTGCACTGCAGCCGGATAATACTTTATAAACAGGAATCAGGAAGAACGCACATACAGCCCCTACGAATATAGAAGAAACAGCAAACTTTATACCGCGATTGATAAATTTATTGTTGTATATTTTTTTGAGTGAAAGCTTCTTTGAGGAAACAAAGCTGGTGTCAACCTGATTTGAATGATAAGAAATAATGAAGTATGCAAGAAAATAAAGGACAGAGAAGATACACATCATATATCCAATGTAATAGCTGGAATACATTACATAGATAAATGAAACAATGTAAAGCGTACATTTTCCTTTATTGATTATATTCTCAATTCCAAGAACGATTAGAGGCAGCATAATCATGCCGTCCAGCCACATAATGTTCCAGAAATATGCAAGCATATAAGCGCCAAATGCGTACAGTACGCCGAAGGAAGCACTTGTAAACGAGTGTTTCTTTTGGCTCTTTTTTATATAAAGTGTAAATGCACCTGCTGAAAGCATACATTTAATTGCAACGATTGTTGAAATTGCAAAAGGCATCTGATCCCTGTCAAATAAAAAGATAAAGATGTTTAACGGGCTTGAAAGATAGTTGAAATAATTGCCTAAAAAGCTTGAACCGCCGCCCGAAATCCAGCTGTATAAAAAGGTTTCATGATTTGTAACCCTGTCAAAAAGCTCAACAAACAGCGGACCATATTGATGATATAAATCCATTCTTAAAACGGTTGTATCGCCAAAAGGGAAAACCTTGTACACAAGAAACATAAAGCCCATTCCAAGCAGAGAAATCAGCATAGAAAGCGCAATGAATCTGTTGCTCCAAAGCTTTGTGTAAACCTTGCCGTTCTGCATATTGTTCGGCGATTTTGTGCAGTTGAAAATCAGTATTCTTGCAATTGAGTAATTTGTAATAAATATAAATATTGCAACGATTAACCAAACTGTATAGTCATATAAACCAAGCTTGCTGCATAAAACTGCCATAGCTGCCTTGTATATACCGAAATGAAGAACTGCGTTAAGTACACCAAAGATAATCTGTGTTTTCAAGGAAGAAGAGGAACTCTTTTTAAACACAAAGTATTTTTGGAGCAAAAGCAAAACAGCTTCGGCAGCAATAAAAGCAATGATACAGGAGATATTAACAGCCACGCCGAAAAATGTTTTAAAAAGCTGCTTAACAGCTAATAAAACAAAGAATGAAAGCGAAAATGAAATTGCGTAATTTGCAGTTTCGCTATTTATAAATTGATTTGAAAATAAATTTGTTTTTTTAGTATCCATAATTTTCCACCTATATATATTCTTTTAAAATAATAGCACATTATTGTTCATTCTTCAATGCATTTATTTTGAAGCCGCATTGTCATATTTAAGGACAAGAATTCATATAACTTACTGAGGTGAGTAAATTGGGAATAAAAAGTGTTCTTCCGTCACTTTCCGCAGGTATATTAAATGCGTTTTCATTTCTGCCGAATGAAATATTAAAGCAGATCAATGAAATCAGAATAAGAAAAAATCTGCCCTTAGTATTAGTGTTCGGAAAAAATTGCCTTTTTATAACAAGCAAGGGAAAACTTCTTAATCATTATTCAGAGCAATGCTACATTGTTGATGAAGAGGAATTTGATTTGATTTTCAGAAAGCTGAGCAATTATTCGGTTCATTCCGTTATTGATAATTTAACAAAAGGCTTTATTACAGCAGACGGCGGAAACAGAATCGGTGTATCATCAACAGCGGTTATTAAAGATAAGGAAATAACTGCGGTTAAAGAAATCAATTCGCTGAATATAAGAATCGCAAATGAAATTAAAGATTGTGCAAGGCAGATTCTTAATTTACTTTATATAAACAGCTTTCCGAGTATTATCGTTGCATCGCCTCCCGCAGGAGGAAAAACAACATTTCTTCGTGATTTTTCAAGATTGCTTTCCGGTGGATTTAATAATAATTACAGAAAAGTTGCCATAATTGATGAAAGAAACGAAATTGCGTATAAAGGCGCGAATAGTATTTGTGCTGATGTAGGAATCAATACCGATATATTAACGGGTTATCCAAAAGGCGAGGGTATTGAAATGGCAATCAGAACATTATCTCCCGATATTATTATCTGTGATGAAATCTCCAAATCTTCAGAGGTTGAAGCAATGGCAGATGGCTTTTTATCCGGTGTCCGCTTTGCCGTATCTGTTCATGCATCAAGCAAAGCAGAAATCATCCATAAAAAAATTATCAGAGAGCTGATTACAAAAAATGAGTTTGATTACATCGTTTTGCTTAATGATTATACAAATGATTTTGAAATAATGGAAGTAAGTGAAATTAGAAGTGAAATATTTAGGAATTATTCTTCTGAATTTATCATGGATTGCAGCAGGCTTTAATCATTCAAGAAGGCTTAAAAGAAAATGCATTTTATCAAATGAATTAATTGAAATGTGTAATCTTATGGCAATAGAGCTTGAGTTTTCGGTTAATGAAACAGGAAAAATTATAAAAAGGCTAAGCAATGAGACAACACTTTCGCATTTAACCTTCCTTCAAAATATAAGTCTTGAAAATATTGATATAAAAACAGAACTTGATAAAGAGGATAATGAAAGAATAAATTTTCTTTTTAAAAACATTGGTAAAACAGATTCCGCTTCTATGCTTAATCTGATTGAAGCGTTTAAGCAGAATATGCTTGTCAGCCGAAAGAATTATGAGGATTATTATAAAAGCCACAGCAAGCTTTATATCGCTTTTGGAATGTTCGGTTCTTTGGCAGTTACCCTTGTTTTGATATAGGAGGATTAAATGGAAGTTAATTTGATATTTAAAATTGCGGCAATCGGAATTATAGTATCCGTATTAAATACTGTGCTTGTTCGAAGCGGCAGGGAAGACCAGGCAATGCTGACAACGCTTGCAGGTGTCGTTGTTGTTTTAATGATGCTTATTCCCGAAATAAGCGAGCTTTTTTCAACTGTTAAGTCGCTGTTTAATTTATGAGTGTTTTAATAGGAATTTCTCTTTCTGCACTTATTCTTGCAGTTTTAATAAGAGAGTATAACAAAACAGCTTCAATCGTTATTGTAATTGCTGCTTCGGGGATGATTTTTCTTAGAATTGCATCTGATGTTTCAACGATATTTGAATCATTAACGCATATTTCTTCAGGCGTTGAAACGGCAGCAAATTATATAAAACTGATGATGAAGGTGCTTGGCATTGTGATTATAACGCAGTTTACGGCTGATTTATGTCGAGATTGCGGAGAAAATTCACTTGCAAGCCAAACCGAAACAGCTGCAAAAATAATCGTTGTTTCAATGATTTTGCCGTTGTTTGAAACGGTTATTAAAATTGTGGCAGGATTTTTAGAATGAAAAGATTTTTATATGTGTTTGCAGTATTCGTTATTGTGCTTTTTATTCCGCAAACAGTGTATGCAGAAGACGCAGATGCGTATCAGGAACAGCTGAAGCAATATGATTTTTCGTTTATGGAAGAATTGGATGAGGATACTTACGATTTACTGGAAGAACTTGGAATAACAAATTTTGATTATAACACGCTTGTTCATTTTTCGTTTTCTGATTTTTTTAAAACGATTAAAGATATGCTTAAAGGTGCGGTTCAAACACCGATTGAAGCTTGCATAGCAATCTTTGTGTTTATTATTATTTCGTCCTTTTTTCAAAATCTGAAAACAACTATGATCAATGATGAAATGAGCTCTGTGTTTTCTACTGTAAGCGCACTTGTAATTGCAGTTGTTTTGGCTATTAAAATGAAAACGACAATCAGCCTTGCTTGTACTGCAATATCTGTCTGTGCCGATTTTGTGTTTGCATTTATACCTGTATTCTGCATTATTGTTGCAGCTTCGGGGAACACAGTTGCGGCATTCTCAACAAATACAATGCTGCTTTCTCTTGCCCAGATTTTGAATTATGTTTCAAAAAATGTATTTGTACCGCTTACAAATTGTTTTCTTGCAATCGGTATATGTTCAGGGCTCAGAAGTGAACTGAATCTGAATTCCTTGCTGGCATTTTTGAAAAAATACATAACAACATTTATTTCCGTTGCAGCAGCAGGCTTTGTTTCAGTGCTGTCTATTAAAACGGCTGTTGCTGCAAGGGCAGATGCAATCGGTCTGCGTTCAATCCGATTTGCTATAAATTCTGTTGTTCCCGTGATTGGCAGTGCAATCAGCGAGGGCTTATTATCCATTCAGTCTTATTC
>JAIDLO010000138.1 GCA_029050995.1 Eubacterium sp.
TTTAAATTGTGCTGATTTGTTCTTAATCAAGGCACAAAAACGCAGGAATACTTTCCGTATTCCGAGGCTTTTTAACGAAGAGTAAGGGCAAATCAGCCAATTTAAACCACGGTTCGGATTTCTCTTTATTGCCTAAAGAAAGGTAGACGATAGTAAATGAAAAATTATGTTGAGGTAACTGTTGTTTTTGATAAAGAGGGTGGAATAACGCCGATATCCGTTAAAATGGAGGATGAAAAATTAGAGGTAGACAGGGTTATGGATATCCGCCCTGCCGCTTCGCTTAAATCGGGCGGAGCGGGAATTCGGTATAAATGCAGAATAGAGGGCAGGGAAACTTACCTTTTTCTTGAGGAAACCCGCTGGTTTTTAGAGTTTGTAGAATAATAATTTTGTTTAATAGTAACATTGCAAAATATATCGAAAAGTGATAAAATATCTCCATTAAATTTTACGGAGGACGAATTTATGGCAAAACTTTATACTGAAATGTCTGCCGAAGAATTAAAGGCAGAGCAGAAAGTTCTTGAAACACGCTATAATGATTTCAAAGCAAAAAATTTAAAGCTTGATATGAGCAGAGGTAAGCCGGGCAAGGATCAGCTTGATTTATCAGATGCTATGAATCAGGTTGATAATTATGTTTCCGATGGTGTTGATATCAGAAACTATGGAATTATGGATGGTATTCCAAGCTGTAAAAAGCTTTTTGCCGATTTAATGGGTGTTGAGCCAAAGAATGTTATCGTTGGTCCTAATGCAAGCTTAACCCTTATGTTTGATTATATCAGCCAGTGCTTTACGCATGGTGCGGGCGATACACCTTGGTGCAAGCTTGATGAGGTTAAATTCCTTTGCCCTGTTCCGGGATATGATCGCCATTTTACAATTCTTGATCATTTTGGAATCAAAATGATTAATATTGAAATGAAGGCAGACGGCCCGGATATGGATGCGATTGAAGAATATATCAAGGACGAAAGCGTTAAGGGTATATTCTGCGTTCCTAAATATTCAAATCCGCAGGGTATTACTTTCAGTGATGATGTTGTTAAGCGCATTGCTGCATTAAAGCCTGCCGCAAAGGATTTCAGAATTATATGGGATAATGCATATTGTATTCATGATTTGGATGATAACGGCGATGAGCTCCTTAATATATTTGATGTGTTGCCGCAGTTTGGTAATGAGGATATGGTTATTGAGGTTTGCTCAACCTCTAAAATTACTTTCCCGGGTGCAGGTGTTTCTGCTCTTATTGCAAGTGATAATAATATTGCGGCAATCAAAAAGCGCCTGAATGCGCAAACAATCAGCTATGATAAAATGAACCAGCACCGCCATGTTGAATTCTTTAAAAATGCAGACGGTGTAAAGGCACATATGAAAAAGCATGCCGCTATTCTTAAGCCTAAGTTTGATATTGTTCTCAAGCATCTTGATGCTGAGCTTGCAGGAAAGGGCATTGCAGAATGGTTCAATCCAAAAGGCGGCTATTTCATCAGCCTTGATGTTATGAACGGCTGTGCAAAAAGAGTCGGCGAGCTTTGCAAGGATGCAGGTGTTGTATTAACCTCTGTTGGTGCAACATATCCTTATGGCATTGATGCGAAAGACAGTAATATCCGTATTGCGCCAAGCTTTCCGCCTGTTGCAGAGCTTGATCTTGCGGCAGAGCTTCTTTGTATCTGCGTTCAGCTTGCATGCATCGAAAAGCTTCTTGGTTAATTTATGAAAAATCAACTCAGTAACAAAACAAAAGGCGTAATTTTTATTCTGCTTTCTGCTGTTTGCTTTACGGGGATGAATACTTTTGTAAGGCTTTCGGGCGATGTTCCAACCTTTCAAAAGGTTTTTTTCAGAAATTTTGTTGCAATGTTTTTTGCGCTTTTTGCCCTGATTAAAGCAAAAGAAAGCATTAAGCCGAAAAAAGGCTGCTTAAAATTTCATATATTGCGCTCTACGATCGGGCTTGCAGGTGTGTTTGGAAATTTCTATGCCATTGATAAAATAGAGCTTTCGGATGCCTCAATGCTGAATAAAATGAGCCCGTTTTTTGCTTTGATTTTTTCTGCAATATTTATTAAAGAAAAGGTAAAGCCTAAACAGGCAATCGCGATAGCCTGTGCATTTATCGGCTCGCTGTTTATTATAAAACCAACCTTTGGCAATGAAAATCTTGTTGCGTCAATGGCAGGCTTTGTCGGCGGTATGTGCGCCGGAGCGGCATATACCTGTGTTCGTCAGCTTGGCATAATGGGCGAAAACGGAAAATTAATTGTGTTTATTTTCTCCGCTTTTTCAAGCCTTGTAACAGCACCTTACCTTATTTTTGATTATCATCCTATGGAACTTTGGCAGTGGGCTGCACTTTTTATGGCAGGGCTTTGTGCCGCAGGCGGTCAGTTTTCCATTACTGCCGCTTACACACATGCACCAAGCAGGGAAATATCTGTTTATGATTATTCCCAGGTTGTTTTTGCCGCTATAGTCGGCTTCTTTGCTTTCGGGGATATTCCGGATATGTGGTCATTTGTAGGTTACTTTGTTATATGTGCAATGGCTGTCTGGATGTTCTTGTATAATAATAAAAAAGAGCTTCGTAAAAAGGTTTAAGATTTCGGAAATTTGCTGTAAAGTAAAACTACTTGCAGGTATCAATCTATAGTGTAAAGTAAAAACACTTGCATTTCTCTATATATTGTGGTACAATGTATATTAGATTAGAAATCTTGAGGGGGTTTTTATTATGAGATGTCCGTTTTGCGGATATGAAGAAAGTAAGGTTATTGATTCCCGTCCAACTGATGAGAACGAGCGTATTCGCCGCCGCAGAGAATGTATTCAATGCGCAAAGCGTTTTACAACTTATGAAACCATTGAGGATGTGCCTATTTTAGTTATTAAAAAAGACAGAAGCAGGGAAGTATTTGACCGTACAAAGGTTTTAAAGGGCATGCTTCGTGCCTGTGAAAAAAGACCTGTAAATGTTGATGAGCTTGAAAAGGCAATTTCAGAAATAGAAACCACGCTTCAAAGTGCAACAGACAGAGAGGTAACAAGCGTTCGTATCGGCGAGCTGATTATGGAAAAACTTCGCGGAATAGACGAGGTTGCCTATGTTCGATTTGCATCTGTATATAAAGAATTTGACTCTGCAACTTCATTTATAGAAGAAATTTCAAAACTTTAAATAATCAAAAAGACGGACAGTTTAAACTGTCCGTCTTTTCTTTATATTGTCAAGTCAAAATTATTTTAATTATTAAATACGAATAAAAGCAAACTATAGAGTATTCCACCAACAAATCCGCTTGAATGCTCCCATCTGTTAATGTTGTCTATCAGCATACCTACAATGGTATAGATGCCCAGCAATACTATAAAAAACCAATGTAAATTTGAAAAGAAAAGTGTATGCTCCGTAATTGCAGTCATGATAAACATTGCAATTAAACCATATATTCCGGTTGATGCACCTTCTCCGTCTTCAAACTTTAAACCAAATGCCATAACGAATCCGGAAAAGAAAGCAGAAAAGAAAAAGCCGAAAATGGTCTTTTCCCAACCGATCGTAGATTCAAGGGCATACCCTGCAAATAATATTGCAAGGCAGTTAAATACTAAATGCGGTATGCCAACATGAAGAAAAACTTGTGAGAATAATCTCCATATTTGTCCTTTTTTTATTTTTGTGTAATCCAGCTTCAGCGCTTTGGTTATATATCCAACCTTATCTCCGTCCATTAAATGCGCTTTTGTAAACACCTTTGTCCCTTTCGGAATGCATACAAATGTATCCAATATGAACAGTAATAGAATTATTGATACAAGCAGAATTGTTGCAAGCATATTCATTCTTCCTTTCTGAATGTTTTAAGGTTGCAAATTATGAAGCTTGCTTTTAGTATTTATATTCCTCATTGCTATGATTATCTGAATAAAAGTTATTTATAACAATTTTATAACGCTCAAAGGCTTTTTTTACGGAATCCTCCCAGCTTATATAAATCGTGTTTTGTGCTTCTTTGCCAATCGCTTTCATAAGCTCTTTATTATCCATTATTTCAAGCAATTTATCGGCAATGCTCTGTGAATTCTCTTTGCATAAGAAGCCCGTTTTTTCATCCTTGATACCCTCTGCAGCGCAGGAGTTTTCTATTAATAAAGCAGGCGTTCCGCAGGATGCAGCTTCACGAACAACAAGCCCGTTTGTATCAAAGGTAGACGGGAAAATCAGCAAATCAGATGCGGCATAATACTGCTGGATAAGTGCTCTGTCGAGTATTTTACCTGTCCAAACAATTTTATCCGAAATTCCTAGGCGCTTATATTTCAGCCTGATTGCCTTTTCATCCGCACCAAAGCCAAGCATAATCAGTCGGAAATCCTTGCCGTTGTCTTTAAGAATTTTGCAGGCTTCAAGAATAAACTGAATGTTTTTGTACCAGATCATACGGCCGGTATAAATAAACACAGGAATGTCTTTCGGAATAGAATGCTTGCTTTTTATTTTATCTATTGTTTCCTGCGGTATTTCGGTTCTTGGCAAATCGCATCCGTTCGGCATAACGATATAATCGCCTGTGTATCCGATATTTCTGAGGCTTTCAACAGAGCCCTCGCTCGTTACCCAAACCTCATCAGCCGCTTCAACATTTCTTCTGATAAAATTCTTAGCGAAATTTTTTGCCTTTTTGGTAGGCACTCTTTTGTCTATATCATATTCATATTTTGTGTGATATGTAAGCACGGTCGGTATTCTCTTTTTCCTGTTAACAAGCCTGAAATAATAGCTTGTAGCAAGCGGAGCGTGGCTGTGCAGCAAATCAAAATTGCGGTTGATAATATCATAGCTGAGCGATTCCTTGAAGGGCCATCCAACGCTGTATCCTTCCTTGCTCGGCACCCACCAGCTTTTGTATCGGAAAATCTCATATGGATATTTCGCATCCTGCTGATTTGGATTTTTAGGTGTAATAATAATTGCCTCGCAGTGGTGCTTATTTAAAATATCTGCATAGCTTTGTGCAACATTGCTTATTCCGTCTGTAGTAGGCGGAAATGCATCTGTACCGATTGCAATCTTATAATTCTTATCCATGTATTCCCCTCTGGAAGTGTAATATTTCAATTTAATAT
>JAIDLO010000139.1 GCA_029050995.1 Eubacterium sp.
GGATTAATACAAATGAATCCTATTATTACCTTGATGTTTATGAGGAACAGTTAAAAGGTAATTATAAGAAAACAAATGCTACAATTACAAGCGGAACAGTAAATACTGCTGTTAATCTTTCTGCTTCAAGCTTAACCGTTCCGGAGGGTATGAAGTTTAATGCTTCAAAATCAAAGTTAAGCGGTACAATTGTTAATGCTGCAAACCCGCTTCATCTTACAGCTTATTTTGACAGACTTGATTTAAAAGTTACTTTTGATAATGGTATATCAAGCAAAGCAAATGATGTAGTTAATGTTAAGTATGGTGCAACAGTAGCTGATAGTGCTATCAAAACGCTTGCAAATCAGACCTATGCTGATTTCGGCGGCTGGTTTACAAGTATCGGCGGTAAGGGTAACGCATTTACCTCTGATCGTAAAATTAAGGATAATACAACTGTTTATGCGTATTGGATTCCGAAAACAGTTAAAATTGATTTTGATTATAACTACACAAATCCAAGAGCGCATAACCTTGAAGCAAGGCATTATTCCTGCGATCTTACACCTGAAGCAAAAGCAGGTTATAATTTGAATCTTGCAGGTAAGATTTCAGCTTATCCTGTTAATCCAGCAAGATACCAGGATACAAACGGCGATACCTTCCGTTTTGACGGCTGGTATCTTGGCAATACTAAGATTGACGCAAATACCTTATTCAATTATGAGCCAACAACTGTTGTTGCGAAATGGGTAAAGGTTGCTGCTATTGCCTGCGTTGCTGAGGGTAATGGTACTGTTGACGGACAGGGCTTCTATGATCTTGGAACGGATGTTACGGTTTCATGGACCGCTGATCCCGGCTATCATGTTTCCCATATTCTTATTGATGGTAAATGGGTTGGCGGCAGCCATGTCAGCGATACAAATCATATCTTTGCAAATATAGGCGAAAACCATAGCGTTCTTGTTCGATTTGCTAAGGACGGCGAAACAAGCTCGGGTCATGAGCATCCCGATGTTATTGAGCCGGAAGACAAATATCATTTAATTACTACGCATAAGCACGGAACATCAAAAATCAATTTAACAGATTCCTTCTCTGTAAAAGACGGCGAGGATGCAACTGTTGAGTGGAGTGTTCCAAGCGGTTATAAAATTACAAAGATTCTTATAAATGGAATCAATCGTCCAAACTTAATTGATAAGGTGTCCGGTACTGTTGAAAATGTTGACCAGGATTATACTGTTGATGTTTATGCAGAGCCAATAACAAACTTCGTTCAGCAGAATGGATATTATAATGTAGATACTGCGATTAATCACGGAACAATAACAAATTCAGCTTCCGTAACAGAGGGTTCAGACTTTACTGTTAATTGGGAAATCGAAGCAGGCTATCATCCTGTAAGTGTTCTGATTGACGGTGTTGAAGCTGTAGATATAACAGCAACATCAGTTACATTCAATGATATAAAAGAACATCATTCTGTTGTTGTAAGATGCAAAGCTGATGATACATCGCAGACACCGGGCGGCGATGACGATAATAAGGACGATAAAGACCTCCTTGTAAATACTGCTATTTACGGCGGTCCGGGAAGCATTACGCCATCATCCTTCGTTTCATCAGGCGATAGTACAACTGTTAAGTGGAACATCACAGCTGATATTCCTGAACAGTATGAAATCGGTTATGTATATGTAGACGGCGAACTTGTTCCTCTTGATGAGGACAAGAATCTGGAATACACCTTTAATGGCGTTGATGACAATCATAAGGTAGAGGTTTACCTGATTCCGAATCTTGTTCAGTTTAATGTAAGCTATGAGGGCAGAGGAAATGTTTCCCCATCTCAGACGCTTCTTTATGCAACAGATTATAATTTAGTGGCAACTCCCGAATCCGGTTGGACGCTTTCTAAAATTATTATGGACGGTAAGCAGATTTATCCTGAGCAGACAAGCTTACTCAGCCGTGTTGCTGCTTTCTTCTCCGGTAATGATACAGATGCTCATGCAGACTCAAACTTTGAGCAAACTTATAAGGTTGTTGAAGAGCATGAGGTAAAGGTTGTCTTTGCACATGAAGACGGCTCAGTAGATACCGGTACAAGAGCTCAGTTAAATACACAGCTTAATGGCACGAATAACGGAACAATCTCTCCAAGCAGATATTTCCTTTTTGGAAGAGATAACAATGATGTAATTGAATGGACTGTTCCTGACAATTACTTTGTTGAAAGCGTATATGCTAAAACAGATAAAACAGATATTCTTACAGAGATTCCTGTAAATGGCGGCAACTCTGTAACGATTAACGATATATTAACTAAGCTTCATCTTGCAGACGAAGTTTCATTGTCGGCTATAAATGATATTGATTTCATCGTTAATGCAAAGCCTGTTCCTGTTACTTCAACGGCAGATCCTGTTGAATACTTTGATCTTACAACAGAGATTGATAACGGCGGTAACATTACCTCCTCAATGAATAATCTTGTAAAAGGCGAGAAGGTAACTGTTAAATGGTCAACTGATGAAAACCAGTGGGTATCAAAGGTTATCATTGACGGCGAGGAAAGACCTGACCTTGTTGAAAAAACTTCTGTTGACTTAACAATGGATCAGGATCACACTGTTAAGGTTGTTCTTAACCTTGCAGCTACCAAGTATTATCTTGATACATATTTACAGCTTACAACGGGCGAATATGTATTGGCAAACTCTTATCCGTTTGATACACGCGTAAACAGAGAGATTGAGCTTGATCCGATTACAAACGGCGAGCTTACAATTCCGGGATATACCTTCAATCCGGATAAGAGTGTATTAAGCGGTACCGCAACGGGATTAAGCAAACCGCTTCATGTTTCTGCTTATTTTGATAGAATTATGAATCTCAATGTTCAGTATGTTGATGAAGACGGAATGGAGATTGAGGATGGTAAGTATAACTACGCTGAAACCTATAAATGGAATGACGCGTATAAAACAGAAGAAAAAGAAATTTATGGTTACACATTAACTGCAACACCTGAAAATGAATCAGGTAATATGACAAATGATGTTACAGTTCAGTATGTTTACGCTTTGAAAGATTCTTCTGTTGTTGTAAATTATCTTGATGAAAACGGCGATAAGATTCCTGATGAAATCCAGGACAGCACTGTTCTGAACGGTAAGGTATTCGAGCCGTTTGAAACAGAGCCAAAAGAAATTTACGGCTATGAGCTGGATACAGACAGGCTCCCTGTTCAGAATGGTACATTTGAGGAAGAAGAGCAGGTTGTAAATTATTATTACAAGCTCAAGGATTCCTCTGTAGTTCTCAGATTCGTTAATACAAACGGCGAAGAATTAAGCCCGGAAAGAACAATTGAGGGCAAGGTTTATGAGGATTATACGGATAAAGCACAGGATATTCTTGATGAGGTTCTTGCTTCCGATGATGTATACGGCTATCAGCTTTCCAGAATGCCGTTAATGGATAATAATGGAAAAATTGCAGAAAGCCAGATGACAATAACCTATGTATTCGAGCTTAAGGGTGCTGTTGTTGAGGTTCAGTTTGTTGATACAGACGGCAAGGAAATTGATGACCCTGAAATCCTTGAGGGCACAGTATTTGATCCTTATACAACAAGCCCAAGAGAAATCAGAGGATATACATTGGTTAAAACTCCGGATAATGCTTCCGGAACATATATTGACGGAAAAATCATAGTTAAATATACTTATCAGGCAAACGAAGCTTATGTTGTTGTAAATTATAAGGGAACAGACGGCGAAAAGCTTGGTACAGTAAAGCTTAGCGGCAGAGTTGCTCAGAATTATACAACTGAAGCTAAGAAATTTAACGGTTATCAGCTTACTGCTGAGCCTGTTAATGCAAAGGGCAAGTATAAGGTTGATACGATTACAGTCAATTATGTTTATGCACCGGATGATACTTCTCTTATTGTAAATTACCTCAACAAAGCAGGTAAAGCAGTTGCAGACAGTATTGCTGAATATGGTAAATTCAATCAGCACTATCGTACAATTCCAAAGGTTGTTTATGGTTATGAGCTTGTTGAAATTCCAAAGAATGCATCCGGTAAGTATACACAGCATAAGGTTGTTGTAAATTATACCTATGTTCTGAAGGATGCAGTTGTAACAGCAAATTATGTTGATTTAGACGGCAATCCGCTTGCTGAAAGCGAAACAATCAAGGGCAAGTTCTTTGATGAGTATAAAACAAGAGCTAAAACAATTCCTGGCTATCAGTTAACAGCAACGCCTTCAAATTCAAGAGGTGAGTTCAATGCTGATGAAATAACTGTAGATTATGTATATGTTCCAAAGGATACCTCCGTTATCGTTAACTATAAGGATACACACGGAAAATCCATTGAAACAAGCGTTGCGCTCAATGGTAAAGTATTGGAAGCTTATACAACCGAAGCAAAGGAAATTTATGGCTATACTTTAGTTGAAACACCGGAAAATGCAACAGGTATTTATACAGACGATCAGATTATCGTTGATTATATCTATGATACGAAGGATACTAAAGTAGTTGTTAAATATGTTGATGAAAAAGGCAAGGAGCTTGCTAAGAGCGATACAATTAAAGGCAAGGTGTTTGACGAATATACAACATCAGCTAAGGCTATTTACAGCTACAAGTTAATCGCTGATTCCGGCAATACAGCAGGCGAATTTACAGAAGAAACAATTACTGTTACTTACACCTATAAGCAGTATCTCAATATTGATACAGATGGCGACGGAAAGCCGGATGTTGATATTGATACAGACGGCGACGGAAAGCCGGATACCAATATTGATACAACAGGCGACGGAAAACCAAATGTAAATATTGATACAGACGGCGACGGAAAACCGGATGTAAATATCGACACAA
>JAIDLO010000014.1 GCA_029050995.1 Eubacterium sp.
GACATCATGCCAAATAAACTGAAACGCTCCAGAACAGACCTGTTTGCGCTAAAATCTCTCTGTTTGCCCCTTTCCTATACTTTTACTTCCCTAAATTGAACAAAATATTTATTTTGTATAATTGTATCAAGTTTTTCAGCCGTTGTCAAGTCTCCTCTTCCTCGGAATAAAATAAAAGAACAACTAACTTTTTATCGTTAATTGTTCTTTCTTTAATTTAATGATTTAGAATCTTTGTGAATTTGTGTCTACATTATCTGGAGCTACAAATACGCAGCAATACCAGTAACCTCCGGAATAAGTAATGCCTACACCAATATACTTGTTATCAGAAGAACCAACATATCGCCAATGTCCAGCACTATTTTTAAAACCAGTTGCAATACTTTTTGCTATTTCATCAACAGTGCCGCCGACAACTTTACCGATTGCTTCGGAAGCATCAACATCATAGTATGGTGTTGTATCTTTTGCACCAATTTCAATAAGAAATTCTTTGCTATAATAGTCACCGTATTTAAGAGCTGTAGCTGCTTTTCTTGCATCTTTTGTATCATGAGCGAAATTCTTAACTAATTGCTTGCTTCTGTACTCAGCATACTTTGTAAGTCCCGGAAGCTTTTTAAGATTCGTGCTTCTGTATGAATTGATATACTTAATAACCTTGTCTGCAACCTGCTGTGTATCTGCTGCAGTAGCAATTTTCTTTTTTGTTGTAACTGTCTTTGATTTACTCCAGGAAGAATAAATCTTTGTTGATTTTCCGCTTACCTTTACTGTTTTATAAGTTCTTACTCTTACATAATACTTTTTATTTCCTGTAAGGCTTGAAACTGTTTTTGATGTTGTGCTGCTCTTTGATACAGTTACAGTTTTCTGATTCTTTGTAAATTCGCTATCTGTTGCATACTGAATTTCATAACCTGTTGTCTGTTTAGCCTGCTTCTTCCATTTTGCAGTAAAACCATTTGCTTTTGCTGTTACACTTGAAAGTGTTGTTGCCTTTGGCTTGATTGTAAAAGTTTTCTTGATTGTTCCGTTATAACTTCCCTTAAGCTTTACAGTTACAGTATACTTACCAACATTCTTTCTGCCTTTTGAATAAGATACGGTATAATTCTTTGAACTAATCTTTTTTCCCTTTAGCGTCTTTACAGTAATTGTTGGTTTTTGTGTTTTGCCGTCATATGTATATGTTGTCTTTGACAAAGATACCTTAGCATTTGGATTAATAGTAAAGTTCTTTTTAACAGTTCCGCTGTAATTTCCCTTAAACTTGATTGTTACAGTATATTTTCCTACATTCTTTCTTCCCTTTGGATATGTTACAGTATAATTGCTTGAAGATATTTTGTTTCCCTTGCTGTTTTTAACTGTTACACCCGGCTTCTTTGCTTTGCCGTTATAAGTATAACTTGTTGTAGAAAGTGTAATTGTTTTTGGATAATAGATTATTGATTTAGACTTCTGTTTTCCACATACAGAACATTTTGTTACCTTAGAGCCGTTCTTCTTTGTTGTAGCTTTGGTTGTTGTTGTTTTGTATGTATGTGATGTAGTCTTTGCAATATCCTCTGTCTGTGTTTCTCCGCATACTGTGCAAGTGAAAGTTTTAACACCTGTTTCTTTACAGGTCGCTTTCTTTGTTACCTTACCATCATCATAGATATGCTCACAATTCAGTTCATAATCATCGTCTGTTTCTGCATACGCAGAGAGATTGATACCTGCGGTCATACTGAACAGCATAACAAGAGAAAGTATTAAACAGATAATTCTATTAAATTTCATTATATGAATCCCCTTTTTTTATTCTTCTGTTAAAGCTCTGAAAGCATCACGAATTGTTCTTACAGGAACAATATCCACATTCACTTTTAATTCTTTAGACAGTCCTTTATAATTATGAAACGGAATTATGCATCTTACAAAGCCAAGTCTGTATGCTTCAGCAACACGCTGTTCGCAATTGCTTACTGCGCGGATTTCTCCTGCAAGTCCGATTTCGCCGAACGCAATTACCTTTTCATTTACAACCATATCCTTTAATGAGGATACAAGCGCCATAGCTACTGTTAAATCCGCTGACGGCTCGTCCAGTCTTAAACCGCCTACAACATTGATATAGGTATCCATATTATTGAAATAATAGCCTGCTCTTTTTTCAAGCACAGCCAAAATCATAGCCATTCTGTTATAATCAAAGCCTGTACTCATTCTTCTTGGCGTTCCGAAACCTGTTGCCGTAACAAGTCCTTGCACTTCGGCAAGGATCGGTCTTGAGCCTTCCATAACGCAGGCAACGCAGGTTCCGCTTGTATTTTTTGGTCTGCCCGACAGCATTAATAAGGACGGATTTTCAACCTCCTGCAATCCATTCTGCTGCATTTCAAAAACGCCGATTTCATTCGTTGAACCAAATCTGTTTTTTACACCTCTTAATATTCTGTAAGAATAATTGCGTTCTCCCTCAAAATAAAGAACGGTATCAACGATATGTTCAAGAACTTTCGGACCTGCGATCGCGCCGTCCTTGTTTACATGGCCAACAACAAATATAGGAATTCCGAAAGATTTAGCGGTGTGCATAAAAATGTTTGTACATTCCCTTACCTGTGTTACAGAGCCTGCGGAAGAAGAGCATTCATCATAAATCATTGTCTGAATTGAGTCAATGATAACAACATCAGGCTTTTCAGTTCTTATCGTTTCAACGATTGTTCCAACATCCGTCTGCGCAAGAATGGCAAGATTTTCAGTAAATACACCCAATCTGTTTGCACGAAGTTTAATCTGATTTGCAGATTCCTCTCCGCTTACATATAAAACAAATTTATCCTTGCCGAGATGCTCGCAGATCTGGAGCAGAATTGTTGATTTACCGATACCGGGATCGCCGCTGATCAGTACAAGACTGCCGATAACGATACCGCCGCCGAGAACGCGGTCAAACTCCTTAATGCCTGTTGAAATTCTTTTTTCAACATCCCCTGTTATCTCATTTAATCGCATAACCTTCTGAACGCTTGAAACAGATTTCTTTATCCCGTTTCCTTTGCCGGATGAAACGGATGCTATTTCTTCAGCCATTGTGTTCCATTCGCCACACTCGGGGCATTTTCCGTACCATTTTGCGCTTTCAAATCCACATTCACTGCAAACATAAACAGATTTTGATTTTGCCATAATTATAATTCCTTTATTCATTATTCATATATGTGTTTATACCCATTGTAATTGTATAGGCTAATTGCTTCTGATAATTATCATCTTTTAACTTTTTGTTTTCCTCAACATTGCTCATAAATCCACATTCAACCATAACGGACGGAACGCTTGCTTTATACAAAATGTAATAACTATTATCGGAAACCTTGTTTAATCTCTGGTTTTCAGGCTGTAAAAAAAGCTTGGTAATGCTTAAAATACTGTTTGCAAGAAATTCACTTGATTTCTCGTTGGCAGTGTACCAGACCTGCATCCCCCATTCGGATGTATCTTCAAAGTGGTTTTGATGAATGGATACAAGAATTGCTTTATCAATGCTGTTTACATAATCAAGTCTATTGTATAAATCGGAACGCTTTTTATTTGATCCGCTCGGGTAATACTCTGTATCATCATTTCGTATTGTATATGTATTCACGCCGCAGAACATAAGAAAATCATAAAGATTAAGAACAATTCCGAGGTTTATATCCTTTTCGTCTGTACCGTCCGCAGCAGATGTTCCTGCATCCTTTCCGCCATGCCCTGCATCAAGAACAATATTATATTTACTCTTGATATAATTTGAATGAACAGCATTTGTTTTTTCAAGCAAAGCATTAATTCCGAAGCAGGAAATGAATGTAAATACAAAAACAATTAAAATTATCAGCGCTCTTTTCATAAAATCACCAATAATATGTATGATTTATTATATAATATATTGCCTTTAATCGCAATAAAATATTGCAAAATTGCATACAGAGGGATATAATTTGAACTATAATACAAAGTTTTGGGTGAATTTATGAGAATTGTTAATCTTGATGCGCATACAACGAACCCTGGAGATTTAAGCTGGGATTTTTTAAATAAGTATGCTGATGAAGTAGTTATATACGAAAGAACGGCGCCGAGTGAGGTCATTCAAAGAGCAAAAGGCGCAGATGTATTAATTATAAATAAAACTATTTTGGGAAAAGAAGAGATTGATGCGCTTGCTCCGGAGCTTAAATATATCGGCTTGCAGTCAACAGGCTATAATGTTGTTGATTTGGAAGCGGCAAGAGAAAACGGCGTAACAGTCTGCAATATTCCTGCGTACTCAACAAATGCAGTTGCACAGCAGGTTTTTGCTTTTATACTTCATTTTGCAAATCAGGTTGATTTACATTCTGTATCTGTTCATAACGGCGATTGGTGTGCCTGCCTGGATTTCTGTTATTGGAATGTTCCCCTTTCCGAGTTGAACGGAAAAACGCTTGGTATTATCGGATTCGGTTCTATCGGCTCAAGAGTGGCTGAAATCGGCGAAGTATTCGGAATGAAGATACTTGTTCATTCAAGAACGAAAAAGGATTTAAGCGGCTTTAAAACGGCTGAGAATGTTGATTTGGATACGCTTCTTGAAAACGCTGATTTTATAACCTGCCACTGCCCGCTTACGCCCGATACAACAGGCTTGATTAATAAGGAAACGATTTCAAAAATGAAAAACTCTGCTGTTCTGATTAATACATCAAGAGGGCCAGTTGTTGACGAGCAGGCTCTGACTGATGCACTTAATACGGATAGAATAAGCGGTGCGGCAGTTGATGTTTTAAGCGTTGAGCCTGCAAAAAGCGATAATCCCCTGCTTTCAGCTAAGAATTGTATTATAACCCCACACATTGCATGGGCTGCAAAAGAAACAAGAGCAAGGCTTCTTGGTATACTTGAAGATAACCTAAAAAGCTATTTAAACGGAAAACCGCAGAATTGTGTTAATAATAAGTAAATAAAGGAAACAAGTATTAGTATTAGTATTCGTTTTCCTTTGTTTTTTTAGTAATTAAGAACAAAACACAGAGAACTGTCCCCTGTGTTTTTCGATATTGCAGGAGTTAATTAATCATGAGAATAAATGAAGAAAGCATTAAAGAATTTTCTTTAACGGGTAAAGATACAAAGATATCAAATAATTTGGTGTTTTTTATGGCTGTGTTTATTGTTATCCATGGTATTATAATTGCGATATTCAAACAATCAATTGTTTTCTCTGTTTTACTTACTTTGCCATTTCTGCTATTATTCTTATG
>JAIDLO010000140.1 GCA_029050995.1 Eubacterium sp.
GTATTATATTTTAGAAGTTTTACATATTGATATAACTTCAAATAGATAATTTGCATTTAAACTGTACCTTTTCTGATGATTATCAATCAGGCATAAAAGCCTAAAAGAATTTTATACAGAAGGAGGTGCTATTGATTTATGGAAATTCCGGTTGTTATAGGTATTGCTGCTGCAGTTGCAGTCGTTTTCTTGGTATTGGGCTTTTTTATCGGCTCATTTGTAAGAATGAAAACAAGCGAAAAAGAAATCGGCTCTGCATCGCAGGAAGCAACAAGAATTATTAATAACGCATTAACAGAAGCAGAGGCTACTAAAAAAGCAAGCCTTGTTGAAGCAAAAGACGAAATTCACAAGCTGCGTTCAGACGCGGACAAAGAAATCCGTGAAAGACGAAGCGAAGTTCAAAGGCAGGAAACTCGCCTTACACAGAGAGAAGAATACCTTGATAAAAAGGCTGATTCTCTTGAAGCAAAAAGTGAAAATTTAAGCTTAAAGCTTAAAGAAGCGGAAGAAAATTTACAGGAAATCGATAGCATCAAGAAAAGCCAGTTTGATATGCTTGAGCGTATCTCAGGTCTTACACAGGAGCAGGCTAAAGCCCAGCTTTTAAGCACACTTGAAGAAGAGCTTGATACTGAAAAGAGCAAGCGAATTCTTGAGCACGAGCAAATGATCAGAGATCAGAGCGATGTAATCGCAAGAGAAATTATAGGCACAGCCATTCAGCGCTGCGCTGCAGACCATACAGCTGAAACAACTGTTTCCGTTGTTGCTCTTCCTAATGATGAAATGAAGGGAAGAATTATCGGCAGAGAGGGCAGAAACATCCGCTCACTCGAAACAATTACAGGTGTTGAGCTTATTATTGATGATACACCTGAAGCAATCACTATCAGTTCATTTGACCCTGTAAGAAGAGAAATTGCAAGACTTACACTTGAAAGACTTATTCAGGACGGACGAATTCATCCAACCCGCATTGAAGAAATGTTTGATAAGTCAACAAGAGAAGTAAACGCAATCATCAAGCAGGAGGGCGAAAAAGCCGTTCTTTCTGCAAACTGCGGTTCTGTTCATCCGGAGCTTGTTAAGCTTCTCGGAAGATTAAAATACCGTACATCCTACGGACAAAGCGTTCTTAAGCACAGCCTTGAGGTTAGCTATATTGCAGGACTTATGGCTGCCGAAATCGGAGCAGACGAAAAGCAGGCTCGCAGAGCAGGTCTTCTTCACGATATCGGTAAAGCACTTGACCAGGAAATGGAAGGCTCACATATTGCACTCGGCGTTGAATACGCACGCAAGTACAAGGAAAACGAGCAGATTCTTCACGCTATCGCAGCACATCACGGCGAAATTGAATGCAAAACAGTTGTTGCAAGCCTTGTTCAGGCTGCCGATGCTGTTTCCGCAGCAAGACCGGGTGCAAGAAGAGAAAACATTGAAAACTACATCAAGCGTTTACAGCAGCTTGAAGAAATTTCAACAAGCTTTGACGGCGTTGAAAGAGCATATGCAATTCAGGCAGGCCGCGAGGTTCGCGTTATGGTTAAGCCAGACGCAGTAAGCGATGAAAAAATGCCATATATTGCGCACGAAATTGCGAAGAAAATTGAATCTGAAATGGAATATCCGGGTCAGATTAAAGTTAATATCATTCGTGAATCAAGAGCTTATGATGTTGCAAAATAAGAAACTTCAATAAACAAAAATCAGGCGGGCAATGCCCGCCTTTAATTTTATATGAAAGGATAAATGCTATGATTAAACACATTGTTTGCTTTAAACTTAAAGACAACAGCGAAGAACAAAAGCAGGAAGCCAAAAAGGTTCTACTTTCTATGGATGGAAAGGTAAACCTTATCAAGGATATCGAGGTTGGAACAGACTTCCTTTCCTCCCCTCGTTCTTATGATATTATTCTTCAGGTTACGCTTGAAAACAAGGAAGCACTTGATTTATATCAGAATGACGAATACCATTGCGGCGAGGTTAAACCATATATGCACAGTGTTATGGAAAGCTCCGTTGCAGTTGATTATGAGTTATAATTCATAATGGGTTATAAATCCCTCCGTCAACCTAATGGTTGACACCTCCCTTTAACAAGGGAGGCATAGAGGTTTACTGATTTATATGAAAAAAGGCATCTCAAACGAGATGCCTTAATTTTTATACGAATTATAGATTAGTTGTTGATAAGCTTATCTTCTTCGTTATTCCAGCTATAGAGCTTACGAACTTCCTCACCAACAGCTTCTGAACAATGCTCAGCAGCAAGTTTTCTCATAGCCTTGAAGTGAACCTGGCGACCTGCAGGGCTCATATCAAGAAGGAATTCTTTAGCAAATGAACCATCCTGAATATCAGAAAGAATCTGCTTCATAGCCTTCTTAGTATCTTCTGTGATGATCTTAGGACCTGTGATATAATCGCCGTATTCAGCAGTGTTAGAAATTGAATATCTCATACCTGCGAAACCTGACTGATAAATAAGGTCTACGATAAGCTTCATTTCGTGGATACATTCAAAGTAAGCATTTCTTGGGTCATAGCCTGCTTCGCAAAGTGTTTCGAAACCTGCCTGCATAAGTGCGCAAACACCGCCGCAAAGAACAGCCTGCTCACCGAAGAGGTCTGTTTCTGTTTCTGTTCTGAATGTTGTTTCAAGAACACCAGCGCGAGCGCCGCCGATACCAAGTGCATAAGCAAGAGCCTTATCAAGAGCGTGGCCTGAAGCATCCTGCTCAACAGCAACAAGGCAAGGAACACCTTTGCCAACCTGGTATTCTGAACGAACTGTATGGCCAGGGCCTTTTGGAGCGATCATTGTTACATCAACAAACTTAGGTGGCTTGATTGTGCCGAAATGAATGTTGAAGCCATGAGCGAACATAAGCATATTGCCTTCTTCAAGGTTTGGCTCGATTTCATTCTTATAAACATCTGCCTGAAGCTCATCATTGATAAGAATCATGATAACATCTGCTTTTTTAGCAGCTTCAGCTGTTGTGTAAACCTCAAAGCCCTGAGCCTCTGCTTTAGCCCAAGATTTGCTGCCCTCGTATAAACCGATGATTACATGGCAGCCTGATTCCTTTAAGTTAAGTGCGTGTGCGTGACCCTGAGAACCATAGCCGATAACTGCGATAGTCTGGCCAGCAAGATAATCAAGGTTACAATCTGACTGATAATAAATTTTTGCGTCTGACATTTTGATTTCCTCCGTTAATATTTGTTTCAGGCAGGTAATCATACAACCCGCCTGTATTTTTGTTAATTCTTATTATATATTGCCTGTTGTCTAATGTCAACAGCAAATTTTAATTATTTTTAAAGACATTCTATAGCGTGAATAATATGAAGCTTCATAGCTGTTCTTGCACCCTCGGGATTTCTTTTCTTTATAAACTCCATAATCAGCCTGTCATCCTTCAGATTATCATCGCTGACATCCTGATCCTTTGTTAAAACAACAACGCCTTTTTTTATTGCATTGAAAATGATTGGCATAAACTGCTTAACAAAGGAATTATGCGTTGCGTTTGCAATGCTTTCGTGGAATTTCTGTTCCTCAAAGGTTCTGTCTTCTCCGCTTAAAATCTTTTTTTCGATTTCCTCGCCATAATAGCAGATTGTTTCAATCTCTTCATCTGTTGCCCTTTCTGCCGCTAAATAGGCACATTCCGGCTCAAACATAAGGCGCATTTCAAACAAATCCTCAAGCCCTGATGCTATATCATTCAGATCGCCCGAATTAATGATTGTTGCCGATGTAACAAAGGTTCCCTTGCCCCTTTGAATCTCAACCATACCATTTGTTGTTAACACTTTTATCGCTTCTCTTAAAGTGGAGCGGCTGACGCCAAGCTCGCTTGCAAAATCATTTTCATTGGGAAGCTTATCGCCGACTGAAAAACGATTTTCCTCTTCTATCATTTTTATAATACGCTGTGCAGTGCTGTCTGCAAGCCTTGCTGAATTACCCATAAGAACACCTCTTTTGAGATATGATAACACAGGGATGTATAAAAAGTCAACAAGTTGTATGATGTCCTACAACTAAAATTTGCAAATATTTCTAAAATATCGGTTATTCTCTTGTAAATCAGATTAAATAGTAGTAATATAAC
>JAIDLO010000141.1 GCA_029050995.1 Eubacterium sp.
CGGTGATTGTATGAAACAAAGATATGAAAAATTGAGCGAAGAATTGCAGGAAAAAATTATTGCTGATCGGGAAAGTAAGGTTGATTATGGCTTTGCTTTTGATGAAAGTAAAATCGTTCGCCGTGATAACAGCCGTGATAAAGCATTTTTATGGCGCCCTGCAACAGTAAGGGATATTGATAAAATTGTTCACAGCCCTTTTTATAATCGCTATCAGGATAAAACGCAGGTTTTTTCATTTTATAAAAATGATGATATCAGCCATCGTGCAATCCATGTTCAGCTTGTTTCTCGTATAGCAAGAAATATTGGTGCTATGCTTGGATTAAATCAAAATCTTATCGAAGCTATTGCACTTGGGCACGATATCGGGCATACACCATTTGGGCACGCAGGAGAACGATTTTTAAACGAAATCTATAACGAAAAAACAGGCAGATTTTTTTCACATAATATTCATTCGGCAAGGGTGCTTGATAAGATTTATCCGCTGAATCTTTCGCTTCAGACGCTGAATGGAATTATAAGCCATAACGGCGAATTTGAATGTAGTGAGTATATTCCGAAAGCGATGGATAGCTTTGATGCGTTTGATGCGGAAATTGAAAAATGCAATCTTGATATTAAGCATAATAAATCTCTTATGCCGTCAACACTTGAGGGCTGTGTTGTTCGTGTTTGCGATATGATTGCGTATCTTGGTAAAGATAGGCAGGATGCAGAAAAAGCAAAAATCCTTCCGGATAATTATGATTTTGAAGACACAAAAATTGGAAAAACGAATGCTGAAATTATAAATAATCTTGTTGTAAATATCATTGAGAATAGTTATGGCAAAAACTATATTATGCTTGATAAGGAACATTATGATGCGCTTGTTACTGTTAAAAAACGCAACTTTGAAATTATCTATAAAAACGAAGAAATTGAAAAGCAATATAATGAAACAATAAAACCAATGATGTTTGAACTTTATGATAGACTGCTTTCGGATATCGAAAACGGAAATACAGCTTCAAAGATATTTACGCATCATATCAATAGGGTAGAGAATTCATATTATAGGCGCGAAATGCCTTATATGGAAGAAGAAAAAAATCAAATTGTTGTTGACTATATCGCAAGTATGACGGATGATTATTTCATTGATTTGTATAATTATCTGTTCCCGAAAAGTAAGTATAAAATTGAATATAAGGGATATTTTGAATAAATACGATGTACGGACGGGCAATGCTCGTCCGTTTTTTATGCAAAAAAAGACTAAAGCATTTGCTTTAGTCTTTAGAAGAACTTTCTTTTTTATGATTCAAATGTATTCCGATATGTCCGATACCAAGAATAATTGTTGCAATAATCAGCGGTAGATTTTTGCCGTAAACACCTAACAGCAGGAATGCAAGAACAGGCAGTGTTGCGCCTGCAACAGGAACGCCGAGCAGACTGCTGAAAAAGTCTTTCATTGTCTTTTCGCTTTTGAAATATCTGATCCAGAAAATCTCATATAGCAGCATCAAAACAGCAGAAATAATCAGCCAGATTATCCATAGTGAATCCAACTTAACATTAAAATCCTTGAAGATAAGCACAATGCAAGTAACGAGTGCCTGCCCGATACTTTCAAGTATTTTAAGAATTCTGCTTTCGTTTTTTACATAGTTTTCATAATTCTCAGGCTTGTTCTTTGCCCATATTGAATTCGGCACAAAAAGCAAGATAAGATATATTAAGCCTACATATGAAAATCCAAATTGCATTTGTTTATCTCCTTATTTTTTGTCTTTCCAATACCACCATTTTAATTTTTCTGCTTTCCATTCGGTGTGCTCTGCATAATAAACAGCCATTCTGAAAACATAAAGCGCACATCTGTCCTCCTGAAAGCCTTTGGTTAAGCAGTCCTGCATATAAAGCTCTTCGGGGTCCTTGCCCTTTAAATCTTCAACGCAGGTAATGCCTATGTTATTTAATGCCTCTTTTGTCCGTTTCCCCACATAGGGTATTGTCGTTAAATCTGTTTTCATTATATATTAATCCAATTCAAAAATTTCTTTAAAAGCATCTTTGCTTTTTGTTGTTTTAGCTAAATATCGTTCTGTGTTTGTTTTGTCAATTGTAATCTTACTGCTGTCAATACAATTCAAAAATGAAAGAATATTAGTGTAATTGTTGTTGAAAGCGTCCTCATGAAATTCAATTTCTGAATTGTTTACTTTAATCGTTATAACAATATCATATGTAATTGTTGAACTTCCGGCTCTGCCTAAAGGCAAGTGTCCTTTTCTATATTCAATCTTTGCACTTTCAATATCTTTGTAATGCATTATTGTATCTTCGCTTTTTAAATGATACACAGTAATTTTATCAGTGGTAGCAACAAGTCTTGACGGCACTTGAATGCATAAAAAAGTTATAAAGAGTATGCTTAAAACGATTGAACATATTATAATACTTTTTATTTGCTTTTTTGCCTTTTCAATTTTACCGCTGAAATAATCTTTGAATTCAATTTTAAGTGCTGTTGCCTTACTCAACCAAACAATATTCAATAGAATACTTGTAATTAGCAGAATAAATAAAACTATAGTACAGCCATTAAAAGAATACGCACAATACAGTGCATCTTTGTTGAATAATAATTTTACCAAGATGTAAAAAAGATTGTTGGAAAATACAAGCGTAATTAATGCTATTATCGGTAATGGTAGAAATGCTAATTCGAATAGCATTTTGCTTTTTTTAGATATTCTAATGTGTGGTCTTTTTCTCTTTTTCTTCTGTTTTGCCATTTTTCTATATATCTCTGATTCCTATGTAATCTACAATTTTTGCTGAATAATTACATAAATTCTAACAAGTATTCTTAATTCTGTCAAATGATTTCATAATGAGTTTAAATATTGGTAAGTACAATTTAAAATTGATGTTCTAAATTTTTGAGTAGTAAGTGTATTCTTCTTTATTGTTTTGACAAGCCGATATAAAATGTAACAAAAATCAATTGACTGTTTGAAAGATTAATGGTATAGTAAAATTACTAAAATATGTAAGGGGAAAAATTATGGAAACAATTAAACAAATTTTTATGGAAAACATTCCTGCATGCTTCGCAGTAATCTGTCTGATCGGCTATTTCTTTGGTATGGCTGTTGTATTTATCATCAGTCCGATTAAAAATGCTGAAAGCTTTTCGATTAAGCCTGTTGACAATGCGGGAAAAACGGAAATAAGAGTTTATTACGGCGGAATATCCTTTGCGCTTGGTGCATTCTTACTTTACTTAACGCTTGCGCTTGGAACAGCAACCTATGCCCTTGTTGGCGGATTATTCTTTTCAACAACAGTTTTCGTTACAAGAACAATCTTCCTTTGTGTAGATAAAGGCTGGAAATGCCCATACACAAAGCTTGCAATTCCTGCTGAGGGCTTTTTCGTTGTAGCGCTCTGGACCTGCTTTATTCTGTCAAAGGTTCTTTACTAAACTAAGGAGTTTAACAATGTTATTTATTGAATATCCGAAATGCTCAACTTGCCAGAAAGCAAAAAAATGGCTTGATGAAAATGGTTTTGAATACGAAAGCAGACATATTAAAGAGGAAAATCCAACCTATGAAGAGCTGAAAAAATGGCACGCTGAAAGCGGTATGCCGCTTAAAAAGTTTTTCAACACAAGCGGCTTGCTCTATAAATCTATGCAGCTTAAGGATAAGCTTCCGACAATGAGCGAGGATGAGCAATTAAAGCTTCTCGCAACAGACGGAATGCTAGTTAAAAGACCAATCATCATATCCGAAAAAGCAATCATAACAGGCTTTCGTGAAAAAGAATGGATAGAAAAGCTTAAATAAATTTACATACAAAAAAACAGGGTACAGATCAAAACATCTGCACCCTGTTTTTTATGCTTTTCAACCAATCTTCATTTTCAAGATACCATTTAACTGTATGTTCCAAGCCTTTATCAAAATCTGTTTTCGGCTGCCATAAAAGCTCTTTTTTTATTTTTGAACAATCAACTGCATATCGTCTGTCGTGCCCAGGTCTGTCGGCAACATAAGAAATAAGCGATTTGGGCTTATTCATAATTTCTAATACTTTAGTTACAACATCAATGTTGCTTTTCTCGGTACTTCCGCCAATATTATAAATTTCGCCAATCTTTCCGTTTCTGAGCACGAAATCAACAGCCTCGCAATGATCTTCAACATAAATCCATTCCCTCACATTTTTACCGTTCCCGTAAACAGGAACAGGCTTGTTTTTAAGTGCATTCAGAATTGTCAGCGGGATAAGTTTTTCGGGATACTGATAACCGCCGTAATTGTTGGAACAGCGTGTTATCGTAACGGGCAGTCCGTAAGTTTTATAATATGAAAGCACGACTAAATCTGCACTTGCCTTTGAAGCAGAGTAGGGAGAGGATGGGTTAAGAGGTGTTGCTTCCGTAAATTTCAAATCGGTTCTGTCAATCGGTAAATCGCCGTACACCTCGTCCGTTGAAATCTGATGAAAGCGTGCATTATACTTTCGGCATGCATCCAGCAAAACCTGTGTTCCGATAATATTTGTCTGAAGAAAAACATTTGTATCGTTGATAGAACGATCCACATGAGATTCTGCTGCAAAGTTTACAACAACATCAGGCTTTTCCTCTGAAAACACTTTGTCAACAGCCTCTTTGTCGCAAATATCAGCTTTCACAAATCGAAAGTTCGGATTGTTTTTAACAGATTCAAGCGTTTCAAGGTTTCCGGCATAAGTTAATTTATCAAGGCAAATTATTCTGTCTTCAGGATGATTTTTGAGCTGATAAAAAATAAAGTTTGAGCCAATAAAGCCTGCACCGCCTGTAACAAGCAAAACCATACAATCCCTCCTGTCCAATAAAATTATATAATTGAACATAGGAAAAGTCAATCAATTAGCAATATTCCGTTTTCTTCATAAAATATATGGAAAGGACTATAAAGAGAAATCTTGTTTTGTCTAACTAAAAAGGAGAAAATATATGTTTAGTTATGTTAAGAAATTACAATATCCAATTAATATAAAGCATTGCAATCCTGCTGCCGCAAATCTCATAATCAGCCAGTATGGCGGTCCGGACGGCGAATTAGGCGCATCACTCAGATATCTTTCACAGCGTTATTCAATGCCTATTCCCGAATTAAAAGGCTTGCTGACAGATATCGGTTCGGAGCACACACAAGAGCGTTTTTCACTCTCGTGTGCCTCGATTTCCTGCGTTCCTGCAAGAATTTTGCCCTGCCACTTTTCAGGTATCAGTTTTAGGTGAACATCCATTTTTCTGCCTTTGTGAACAACGATTCTGTCAACGATATTTCTGTAAAATGTGTCGTTCCATTCCTCGCCCGTTGATATGGCATTTACATAATTCTTTATATCAGCAATGATTTTTTCTTTGTCAGCAATCATCTGCTGATTGCTTTGTTCTTTAATCAGTTTCTGCTCAAGGTCTGTAATTTGATTACTCAGATTATCGCAGGCTTCTCTGTACTCTTTTGCTTCGATATATCCGTTTAGGCACATATCAAGCAGTTTCTTTCTCTTGTCCTCACACTTGGCAATTTCACTTTGAAAATGCGTTGTGTTATCATTATCACTTACACTTCTTACAACGCTTTCTACGGTCTGCAACAGCGTGTTGATAATACTTGTTCGGCTCAGCATTGTATCTGCAATGACTGTCTGTAAAATCTCTTTTATATCCCTGTCATTGATGGAATTTGTTGTGCATCCCACGGCAGTTCCGTCTTTTTCTTTGTGCTTACCACCGTTTTTTTGACTTTCGGCACACACCCATTTCACATTCATTGTGCCGTCTTTTCGTTTTTTCTGCCGTCTTACAAAGCCTGCTCCGCATTCTCCGCAGACGATTTTACCCGATAAAGCATATCTGTTTGCAAAGGCTTTTATAGTGCTTTGGGACGGCTTGCGCCTTTCCAGCTCTCTCTGCACAGCCTCAAAGCGTTCTCTTGAAATAATCGGCTCGTGATGATCTCTGATTGTAACAGTTTCAATCTCGCCGTAATTTCTTTTCTTCTGATGGGTGAGATAATCGGGTGTGTAGGTCTTTTGCTGAACCAAATCACCGCAGTATTTTTCGTTTCGCAGTATGCGGAGAATAACAGTATAAGACCAATCTTTCATTCGGGTAGAGGTTTTTACACCTTCTGCACGCAGTTCCTTTGCAATTCGGTGAGCGCCCTTGCCCTCGTCAAGAAACTTGTGATAAATCAGTCTTACTGTTTCAGCACCTTCTTCATTGATAATCAGCTTGCCGTCACGCACATCATAGCCGAGCATATCTCTGCCAAGCACAACACCTTTTTCCATCTGCATGCGCAGTCCCCATTTAACTCTTTCACTCGTCTTTCGGCTTTCTTCCTGCGCCATTGTGGATAGAAATGCAAGTCGCATTTCTGCATCATTGTCAAGCGTATTGATGTTGTCATTCAGAAAAATTACACCAACGCCGAGTGCTTTCAGTTCTCTTGTATAACCGATACTGTCAAGAATATTTCTCGCAAATCGGCTGATTTCTTTTGTGATAATCAAGTCAAACTTACCGCTTTTGGCATCATCAATCATCTGATTGAATGCGACTCGCTTTTTCGTATTCGTGCCCGAAATTCCGTCATCAACATAAATATCATAAAGCTCCCACAAATGATTTCGCCTTATATATTCGTTAAAGAATTGCTGTTGGCTTTCAAGCGAATTCGCCTGATCCGTCTTGTCCGTTGACACTCTGCAGTAAGCAGCGACCCGTTTAACCTTGTCATCAATCTCAAACATAGTTTCACTCCTTTCTTTCAGCGGTTGCCCATTTCTTTACAGACAACCGCCTTTTACTAATTCACATTATATTAGAACATCTGAAATGTCCAGCTTTTATGAAAAAATTATTCAATCTTCAAGCGTTTTTTACACACATCATACTGTGCTTTGCTGATTTTTTTATCTTCTAAAAGAGCAATCAACATTGCTTTCATATACTTTTTTTCGAATTCTTTGCTTTCCTGCTTTGCATATTTGTTTTGACTTTCCATAATAATTTTCGTTTTCATATGCATTCGCCTCAACGAAATTTATGCAAAAGCATCTTGTCCCTATGCCAACACTCCTTCCATTGTTTTGTTGAATGTAATTAAAAATTTAATCATAAATTCCTTTCTGCCTGCCGATTACTCGGCAGGACTTTTGTTTTTTCTTACTCTCCATTCTGATATCTGATGATGTCTTCCAAATTAATTGAGCCATTTATTGCTTTAACTTCATGTTGCACTCGATATTTCATTCTCTCAATTTTATCCGGATCAAGTTCAAATGCGCCTGCAAGTATGTTCATTGTATAAGCCATTTCAACTGCAAGTTTGAAAATGATTTGTGCAATTCTGTCCTCAGCCAAGTTAAGTCTTGCATCAACAACCGTTTCAAATGCAGGTGTTAAAACAGAATCAGTTAAGTCTTTATTTATATAACAATGATAAAACTTTACTGCTTTGCATATGAAATGACTGCGGTTTTTTGAATTTGATTTTTCTATATCCTGTTCACAGATTTCTAAAATATCATTTGTTGCGTATAACGCTATTCTTTTTCCTTCTTTTTCGTTATTCAATAATTAACTCCTTTCGGCATACTTTATGTATGCTGTTAAATTTCTTGTATTTTTCTATATCTTTTGTATCTTAGTTTGATAATGACACACCCTCAGTATGATGTGCGTTTTTCAAAACTCTCAAAATGACATAACTTTTGAAAGTCCCGAACGGCGTTGCCGTACGGTGTTTTTCGGCTTTTTGACGCTGAAAGCGGCATAAGCCTTTATCCTGCTTAAAAATCAACCTTGCAAATCCACTCAAATTTGTCTTTAAATAACCTCGTCACAAACGGCTTGTACTTGCTTTTTGTTCTTAATTCGAATCGTTATCTTGTTTATTTTAAAACTCTGCAAATATTGCCTACAGCTTTGCGACAAGGCTTTTTAGTTGTTAGTGTATAGATTTGTTACCGGTGGTAGGTTAAATTCTGTTTATACTATAAATGTTAGATAACTGTTGCTGTTCTTTTGTAAAATCATATCGTGTTGTTTTTTCTATCAGGCATTTATCTATCAAACCATTTAGTGCTTTATCAACTGTGCTGACAGAAACATTGCATTCGTTTGCAATATTTTTTCTGCTTGGAAAACATTTATGATTCTTATCAGAACATTTAACCAGATAGCTGTAAACCACAAATTCACTTGTAGTTAAATCTTCATCAAAGATTTGATTCGGTAATCTGAAATAATGATCTTTCATTTGTTCACTCCTTTCATTTGTTTTTTCTATTGCAACCCTTCTATAATGAAGGACACTTAAAAACCTTTTGTAAACCTAATTTGCAAAAAAATTCAAAAATATTTTTTGGCATAGAAAAAAGGAACCCATGTTGCCATGAGTTCCCTGAGTTTTTTGATGATACGATTATGTCGTTTTGATACAGCCATTCGGCTGATTCCAAAGTACTGACCGATTTGTTCCATACTTAAACCCCGATAATAGTACTGTTCAATCAATATCTGTTCATCTGAACTAAGCGTTTGCAATGTACTCCGCAATTTTTCCAATTCCATTTTGTGAATAACTTCAAGATAAGTTTCATCAGTATAAATAGACACTCGCTGTGAGCCAATGCAGTCCTGTTCAAAAGTTCCTTTACTAAGGTGCCGCCTGTCACTGCGGTCTTGTGCCTGCTGACGCCTCTTATCCTGTTCAAGATATTCATAAACATCTTTGGAAACATCTACTTCGATGCAATCGTCATCATATTCAATTGTGGTTTTAACCAAACCTTGCCTTCCCGTCAGAAAAGCGGTAAGCGTGGCATAGCCGAAACAGCACCACAGCTGTCAATTCCTCAGCGTTTCGCTATCATTATTCAGAGTGCAAAGGCGCCAGCCAAGAAATCCAAGGTTGATCTATTACAACCTCACCGACTATTTTATTTCATTAGTGCAAGCTAATGATGAGTTCATTATATCAGTTCAAAATATCTTGTCAACACTTTCGACATTATAATACAAACAAAACTCTTCTGATAATTTGCCTTATGAGAAAATTGGTAAAAATGACCCTATTTGCATAGCTGATGAAGTACCATTTGATATCCCG